>NZ_JAFIBZ010000008.1:0-203125 GCF_017832375.1 Methylocaldum sp. RMAD-M
GCGATTTCGACGCGCTGGGCTTCAATCAGCGTCTTGAGGGCGGGAATCTCATCGGGAAGCACGTCGGGGTTGGTCATGCCCCGATTATACCCGCCTTCGGTCAGGCAGCGTGAACGGGAGCCGTGCGGATCGGGCGGCGCCAGTCGATGCCTTCCAGCAGCATCGACAACTGGGCGGGGGTGAGGGATACCGTGCCGCCCGTCGCCTGCGGCCAGACGAAGCGGCCCCGCTCCAGCCGCTTGGCGAACAGGCAGAGTCCATCGCCGTCCCACCAGAGTAGTTTGATCCGGTCGCCGCGTCGCCCGCGAAAGGCAAAAATGTGTCCGGAGAAGGGCTCGGCTTGGAGCTGGGTCTGGACCAGGGCGGCCAAGCCATCGAAGCCGCGGCGCAGATCGGTCACCCCGGCGGCAATCCAGATGCGGGTGCCGGACGGAGGCGCGATCATGGGCCCTTGAGACTCGCGAGGACGGTGCGCAAGGTCGCCGCATCGACGGGACCTTTCACCTGAACCCGCGTACCCCCGAGTTCGATGGTGATGGTGCCCGGTGGAGCGGATACCGTGGCTTCACGCGCTGGCGCGGCCAATGCGGGCGTCATCGCCACCGGTAATAAGGTCGGCCCCGGCGGACCGGCCGGGGCGTTCCGGTCCTTAAGGTAGTGTCGGCGCCATTTGAACAGTTGATTGGCGTTGATCCGATGCGCCAGCGCAATCCCCGCGACCGAGGCGCCCGGCTGTAGGGTCCGCTCCACCAGTTCGCGCTTGAACTCAGGCGCAAACCGCCGCCGGCCCAAGGTATCCATCGCCACCACGCCCATTGTGAAGTCAGCATCGTGAGTCATCAGTGCGTCCACCTCAAGAGTGTGCGGACACCCCGTGCATCCGCTCGCACCAGTGTCGCCTGAGCCTTTCAATCCGTCGAGACGGTCCTCGGCGGACGCTTACCGTTTACTGTGGTGTCGCCGTGAGCGTCACAGCCGATCACGTCCCACCCAAGGCCTTCTTCCCACGGCCGCGGCCCAGCAACCTGAAAACAGTGCCCGCTTGCTTTGCCTGCAACAACGCAGCGGGCCGCGACGAAGAGTACTTCTTGGCAGCACTTATGTTCTCGGACGCGGGCGTAACGGAACCGGGAAAGAAACTTTGGAACCAGAAGCTCCAGCGCATGTACGCAAAGAACTTGGGCCTTCGTAGACATATCGGTAGCGCCCTTCAAGCTGTACAACTCACAACGCCTGCGGGCATTCATTTGGGTCGTCGGATGGCGTTCAGCATTCAAGAACCACGCCTCGAAGCTGTAGCCACCAAGATTGTGCGAGGACTGCACTTCCTCGAAACAGGCTCAGCCGCCCCAGCCGACTGGGACGTCATGTGCCTCTTCGTCCGAGAACGTCGTCATGTGGAGGCGGTCGCCCAGTACAACCATATGCTGAATCCCGGCGCGCATTCGTGGCCACAGATCTTTCAGTATCGTCGCGGAGCTGTCCCTGGTCAGCCGTTGAAGTCGATGTGGCTTCTGTGGTTCTGGCGCACCCATATCTTCTGGATCACAACCCAGCAAGGTTCTTCGGATGCATCGAATGACGGCTAACCCTCCCGTCGAGCGGATGGCTTCTGGCAAACTGGCGCTCATGTCGAAAGTTGGACGTCATAATGAGGACCGTAGGCTGAGTTGTAGCGATAGCGAAAACCCAGCGAATCCACGTGTCAAAGAGCTGGGTTTCGTTCCTCAACCCAGCCTACGGCACTCCCCGCCGAGGAGCGGGCAAGCTGCACGGCATGTCCGACCTGTTTGCTACCTGCTGAGCCTCAAGGCCTGCACCGCATCCATAGCTTTAGAAGACTGCAATCAACGCAATTTCAGGATCAGATTAGTTGCCACTATCCGGCGGATTGGGCTGGACCGATAGAGCCGGACGTTACCATGGGGGAGCGAGATTAAACTTACAGGGCAACACGGCTACCCGCTGTACGAGGGCTAATTGTCCCGTCATTAGCCCTCTGTTACGCCTTATTGAAGCAGGTTCTGAAGATCCCTGACAGCCTCACCATAGCGCGTATTGTGACCTTTAACTATCGCCTTCGCCAGCAGGTCTAAGTCAACGTCTGCCATTCTACGTGGCGAGGAAGCGCCCGGCGCATGCTCATAGTTAAAGACAATCACGTCTATAAACACCGGTCGCCGGAGCTGCTTGCCTCCAAGCATCTTAATCAGCGCTCCGGTAATTGCGGGATAAGGTGTAAAGCTGGGGTTGCTAAGCCAATCCCTTAGATCCGCTTCCGGGACGCTGAAATCGACCCCAGCCAAGCGCAATGCATGCATAGCGTCGATTTTTATGGGTACTGCCTGCAGCTGCTCTGCAGATAATGGTTGTTGGATAACGCCCAGCGGTTCGATAGTGAAGTTTATTGTGACCTTGCCTTCAGAATTATCCATTTGCATTGTTCCTGGCCCCGCCGCGCCAAAAGTCCTGGTCACGGTACCTACAACTTCCCAAACATCGGGATCAAAAATGCCGCGATCGAACTCGCGGACCTGGCAAGTGACAGTCACGGGCAGTCCGCTCTCGTGGATAAGTGTGCGGTTTACGTCGATAGTCCCACCTGTATCCTTCTCCACCATTCCCACTAACTCTGTATCCGCCTCATTGCCAATGCCACAGTGAAGCTTCCAATCACAGGCGCCGCCTTCGCGACAGTCATCGATCTTCATATTGTTGACGGTGACGTGGACCTTGCGCGTGACTATGCCTTCGGATGGGAAGGGCATACCTTCTTGCCGCAGACTCCACTGCTGCACATTTAGACCCTCACACTTCGAGAGCATCATCTCAAAGAAGAATTCGAAAGTAGGTAAACAAAATCCGCCGCCTCCCACTTCTGGAAATTCGCAGCCGGGGTCAACGACTGCAACGTCTAAACCCCAGCCCGTCGGCGGCTTGCCAACGCGCGTAGCGTGGGTCAGGCATTTATTGGGGTCCACTCCGACAGGCCGTAAGCGGCTATCAAACGGGAAAGCCCATTTCTGTGCTGCGTTGTCATTGCAGACGCTTACAGAGACGCCCATGCCGGTTCGAACAGGGCCATTCAAATCGAAACACAACTGCGGAGCCGAGCGGTGCATCACAAGACGCGACGTGCCGGGGTCGAACCGAAAATCCTGCGCAGCAGAGCTGTTGCAATCCATCAACGATAACAATCCTCCCTGAATCGATCCCTCAACGCACTTACCCGGAAAGGCCGGGGAGGTGATCGGCTCAGCCCAGGCAACCCGCGCGCCGACCGTCATTATCGCGCTGAGTAGCGACATCGCTATGGATCGACTCAACATCGGCAAATTGTGTCGCGATAGATTGATTTCGACTGCGAGACACCGAGTCGTGCTTGTCCTAGATACTTTGTGCACCATAACAACCTCCCCTGTCCACTGTTGAGTTCCCATGATGGGCGTGAGCGGTATTAGGTGTCAACGGCGCCGCACGCCCGCCTGCCAGGCACTTCTCCCCGCCTGGAAGGAAAAACGGGTCAGGCTTTGGCTTTTTGATATTTAGCGTGGCGGATACGGTCACTTACGGAAAGCGTAGCGCTCCCGATTGGGGGAATCGAAACTGGGCGATCCGCAGGGGCGAGTTAAAAGAAGGCTTTGAGGACCAGCGAGAGGACCCCGGCCAGCAGTACGCCCATCATCCACTTGAGCACGGCCAAATCAGTGCGAATGGGGGCCAGGGCGGTTTCCAGATCGGTCTTGGTAACCGATTGGGTGTGGGTGTCGGCGGTTATAGTGGTCCTTCAACTCAAGAGATGTCTGACCTGAGAAATATTCCTGCCGGACTTGCGGCGGCTGCGCGAGAGTAGCCTCGGAACCGAAATGGCGTCAATGCCGCGCTTTACTTTCCCACGATGGCATATACCGCCGACCGGCTCAGGCCGTACCGGGCCATCAGCTCTTTCACATTCCGCCCGTTCCATTCGGTCAGGATGCGGGCGTTTCCTTCCTCCCGCGTGAGCGGTGCCTCGGCCGGCTTGTGGGTCAGGCTCGATTCGAGGGCTGCGGCGATGATCTCGGTGCGCGATGTTCCTTGGACGACAGTATGGGCTACTCCGGGATGTAGCAGTTTCCGGCCGGCGGCGGTTCTTCCGGGCTCCCCTCTCCTTCTTCGAGCGCTTCGAACACGGGTCGACGGCCAGCCGGTGCCGGAATGCGACTGACCGGCGCTACCGAACTCCGCCCTCAAAGGGGTGAGGAGCTAAAACACGAGCGGGCATCGCGCTACTTCGGTTCCATCGGCACCATCCGCGAAACCGCCGCATCCCAGATCCGGTCCGGCATCAAGCCGTGCAGCACGGACATCAGCTTGGAAGGCGCGCCGACGTGATAGCGGGTGTCCGGCTTCGGGCTTGTCGCCGCCTCGACGATGACCTCGGCAACCTCCCGGGCCGTCAGCACCCCCGTCCTGCCGAACTTGAGCATTTCCCGCGTGGTCTCGGCAAGGTTCTGTTTGAACACTCGGTAGGGACTGTCCGCTCCCGTGTCGGGAATGGTGCTGATCGCCACTTCGGCGAACCGGGTCGCGACGGGTCCGGGCTGGACGTCCACCACATCGATGCCGAAGGTGCTCGCCTCCATGCGCAGGGTTTCGTTGATCGCCTCCACCGCGTGTTTTGTCGCATGGTAGAAACCGGCACCCGGCTGGGTGATTTCGCCGGCGACGGAGCTGACATTGATGATGCGGCCCCTGCCCGCGCGGCGCATCCCCGGCAGTACCAGCTGGCACATACGGACGAGGCCGAAAACATTGACCTCGAATTGCCGCCGCACGGCATCCATGGGCACCTCTTCGACAGGCCCGTACTGTCCGTATCCCGCATTGTTCACCAGTACATCGAGGCGTCCGTGAGCGCTCTCGACGGTTTTTACGGCATTTTGCATCGAAGCTTCGTCGGTCACGTCGAGCTGAACCGTGTCGCAGCCCTTCGCTTTCAACTCCTCTATATCGGCGACCCGGCGCGCGGTCGCGACGGTCATGAATCCGGCCGCCTTAAGAGCCAGGGCGGCCGCCCGCCCGATGCCCGAGGACGTGCCGGTTATCAAGGCGACGGATTGATTTTCCGAGGCGGGATCGATTGGTGTATCGGCCATGACGCGTTCCTCCTGGCTAACCCGAAACAACAAAAGGTTTCGAGATTAGACAGAATTGATCTTCGGGCTTCCCCCGGATTTCGTCGAAACCTTCGCCGCGATGGCCTGGACGGTCGTCGTCGTGAACCGTTCCACAGAGTCTCAAGCCAGCACCGGCAGCCACACCGAGAACTCGCTCCCCTTCCCCGGTCCTTCGCTGTAGGCCTCGATTCGCCCCTGGTGCAACTCCACCAGGTTCTTGACGATGGCCAGACCTAGCCCCAGCCCGCCCTGAGCGCGATCGAGGGTTCTCTCGGACTGAGTGAAGATATCGAAAACATGGGATAACAGCGATTCCGCCATGCCTTCCCCGTTATCCTTTACCCGGATTAGAGCTTCTTCGCGCTCCCGAGTCACAGTCAGCCAAATGGTCCCTCCCGTGGGCGTGTATTTGGCGGCGTTGTTCAGCAGATTGGAGATCAGTTGCGCCAGACGCGCTCCGTCCCCCATGAGCCGAATGGGAACATTCGGGACCGAAACGATCAATTCGTGCTGACGCGACTGAATCAAGGGCCGGGTGCTTTCCAAGGCCTGATCGACTACCGCTGCGAGCTCGATCGGTTCCTTCCGGATGGTGATCTTGCCCTGCTCGATCCGAGAGATATCGAGGAGATCCTCTACCAGGCGAGCCAAATGCCCGGTCTGACGGTCGATAACCTGCTGAACCGTTTGAAGCTTCGGATCCGTTACGTTCATTTTTTTCATGATTTGCGCGGCATTCTTGATCGGCGCCAGCGGATTCCGAAGTTCATGGCCGAGCATGGCCAGGAATTCGTTCTTGCGCCTGTCGGCTGCCTTCAGCGCATTCTCGATCCGCTGCCGTTCGGCGAGCGCAACTTCCAGCTCGCGCACGCGTTTCGCCAGTTCCTGCTTCTGCCGGTAGAGCTGCATGAAGACGGCGACTTTGCTCGACAGGATGTGCGGGTCCAGCGGCTTGAACAGGAAGTCCACGGCCCCCGAGTCGTAACCCTTGAATACGCGGGCATGGTCGTGAATGCCGGCGGTGACGAAAATGATGGGGACCTCGCGGGTGCGCTCGGTTCCTCGCATCAATTCGGCCAGCTCGAACCCGTCCATTCCCGGCATCTGCACGTCGACGAGCGCCAGCGCCACCTCGTGCACGAGCAGAAGATCCAATGCCTCCTCGCCGGAACGCGCGCATAGCAGATCGGCCTCATGCCCGCTTAAAAGGCCCGCCAGCGCCACGAGATTCTCCTCGCGATCATCGACCAACAGGATTTTCGGTTTAGCGGTCATGATTCTCCTTACGCTCGGTTGCTTCACCGCACCCCGCCGACCGGAGCAGATATGCGCGAATGCCCGCGGCCGGCAGCACGCGGGCATGCTTGCACAGGGCAATGGCGGCGTTCGGCATGACCGGAATCGAGGCGTCTTCCGGAGCCTGGACGATGGCGAGCCCGCCTGCGTCCTCGATGGCCTTGAGACCGCTCGCACCGTCGGCATTGGCGCCGGAGAGCAGGACTCCGATCAGCCGCGCGCCGAAGACATCGGCCGCGGATTCGAACAGAACATCGATGGAGGGTAAACTGAAATTTACCGGCTCGTCTACCGAGAAGGCAAAAACCACCTCCCGATCGATCAGCAGGTGGTAGTCGGCCGGAGCAACATAGATCATCGAACCTGAGACCGGTTCCTTGTCCAGTGGTTCCCGTACCGGGCGGCCGGCCTTGGCCGCGACAACTTCGGGCAGCACGCTGGGCTTGTGCCGCGGCAAATGCAGAACGATAACGATGGGTACGGTGAAGTCGTCGGGCAAATCGGCGAGCAGAGTCGAGAGCGCTTCCAGCGCCCCGGCGGAACCGCCCACCACGATCGCCTCCGCTGTGGCCGGCATCGTCCATGATTCCATATTGTGTTTCATTCCTTCTGATAGATTCTTTCGGCGCCCGCGAACTCGCTGAATTCCGCAGCGTGATCCGAGAACCGCAGCGTCTCCTTGGCCCCCAGGGCCAAAAATCCCTTCCGGGACAACGAATCCCGAAACAGCCCTATCGCCCGGTCCTGCAACGCGCGGTCGAAGTAGATGAGGACGTTGCGGCAGGTGACGAGCTGAACCTCGGCGAAAACATTGTCGGTCGCGAGGCTGTGGTCGGAAAACAAGATGTTCTTGCGCAGAGCTTTGTCGAACACGGCCGAACCGTAGGCCGCGGTGTAATAATCGGAGAGCGACGTACGTCCGCCCGCAGCCTGGTAGGCTTCGCTGAACCCCGCAATCCGATCCAGATCGTAGATGCCCGCCTTGGCCTTCCGCAGCGCTTCCGGATTGATGTCCGTCGCATAAATCAGGCTTCGGTCGAGCAGTTCCTCCTCTTTCAGCAAGATGGCGAGGGAATAAACCTCTTCGCCGGTGCTGCAACCCGCGACCCAAATCTTCAGGGACGGATAAGTTTGCAGAAAAGGGACCACTTTTTCGCGCAGCGCCAGATAAAACGCGGGATCGCGAAACATCTCGCTCACTATGATGGTGAGAAACGACAAAAGCTCCGGAAAGACGCCGGGCTCATGCAGGATTCGCTCCTGGAGCCCCGACAGCGATCGACAGCCGAACCGCTGCATCGCCTGGGAAAGCCGGCGCTTCAGCGATGCCGGCGAATAATGGCGAAAGTCATAGTGAAACCTGAGGTAAATCGCCTCGAGGATTAACTTGAGCTCCGTGTCGAAAGTGTCGTCGTGCAAAGCATCCTCTACTTGGGGATCCAGACCTTGATGAGCGAAATCAGCTTATCGATATCGATGGGCTTCGCGATGTAATCGTTGGCGCCCGCTTGAAGGCATATCGCTCGGTCGTCGGGCATCGCCTTTGCGGTGAGCGCGATGATCGGGAGATTCTTCCATTCCGGGCGCTTGCGGATCTCCCGCGTTGCGGTGAGGCCGTCCATCTCGGGCATCATGATGTCCATGAGAACCAGATCGACCGCGGCATCGGGCTCCTGCGCGGAACGCTCGAGGACCTCGAGCGCTTCCCTGCCGTTGCGGGCGATGCGCACCTTGGCGCCTTTCGGCTCGAGCACGCTGGAAATCGCGAAGATATTGCGCACGTCGTCCTCGACCACCAGGATGTTGCGGCCTTCGAGCGCTTCCTCGCGGTTGCGCAGCTCGCGCAGAATCTCCTGATGCTCTCGGGGAAGCTGGGCCTCCACCTGGTGGAGAAAGAGCGTCACCTCGTCCAGCAAGCGCTCGGGCGATCGCGCGCCCTTGACGATGATGGTGCTGGCATAGCGGCGCAGCCGGCTCTCCTCCTCCCGCGTCAGCGTCCGTCCGGTGTAAACGATGACGGGAGGGAACGAGAAGGCCTCGCCGGAAGCCATTTTGTCGAGCAGTTCGTAACCCGAGATGTCCGGCAGGCTGAGGTCGAGGACCACGCAGTCGAAGGTCGAGTCCTTCAGCTGGCTCAGCGCCTCGCTGCCGGTCCCGACCGAAACGACCTCGACCCCCTCGGTGCGGAGAAGCCGCTCTATGCTCTCGCGCTGGACCACGACGTCCTCGACCACCAAAACGCGGCGGACGTTCTGTTCCAGCTTCCGCTCCAGCTTGCGGAAAGCGCTCACGAGCTGCTCGCGCATGACCGGCTTGAGCGCGTACCCGACCGCGCCCATTTCGAGGGCTTGCTGGGTATAGTCGGAAATCGAGATGACGTGCACCGGGATATGGCGGGTCGCGGCATGGCCCTTGAGGCTCTCGAGCACGCTGAGCCCCGAATGGTCCGGAAGGTGGATATCGAGAATGATCGCGCTGGGCAGGAATTGCTCCGCGAGCGCGAGGCCCTCGCCGGCACTCGCCGCGATCAGGCACTGGAAACGCATTTCGTGCGCGAGATCGCGCAAGATGCCGGCAAACGCCCGGTCGTCCTCGATGATCAGAATGCTCCGATCGCCCGGCGCGAGACGCTCGCGGTCGTCCTGCGCCGGCTCTCCGGTCGGGTCCGCGGAGACTCTTTCCACGCTCGGGGCGGAACGCTCGGCCGCCGGACGGGCCTTATTCAGGAAAATCACCTCCGCTTCGGGAGGCCGCTCCTCGCCGGTTTGCTGTGCGAACTCGGTAGGCAGAACGAGCGTAAAGGTGCTTCCTTTACCGGGAACGCTCTCCACCGAGATTTCGCCGCCCAATCGGTGTGCGAGTTCCCTTGAAATCGTCAAACCCAACCCGGTGCCCCCGTGCCGTCGCTGGGTACTCCCGTCGGCTTGGCGGAATGCCTCGAATATGGCGTCCTGGTGCTCGGGCGGAATGCCGATACCGGTGTCGCGGACGGCAAAGCCGATCCGGTCCGGTCCGACTTGCTCCACGCGCAGGCCGACCTCGCCCGCCTCGGTGAACTTGCAGGCGTTCGAGAGCAGGTTTCTCAGAATCTGCTGGAGACGGAGCGGATCGCTAGTGATCACCCTTGCCGTCCCGGGCTCTATGCGAGCTTCGAATGCGAGCTTCTTCTGCGAAGCTACCGGTTGAAAGCTTCGCTGGAGCGTCTCTACCAAGGTCTCGAGTTGAACCGGCTCAGGCCGTATCTCCATGCGGCCCGCCTCGATCCTGGAGAGATCGAGAATATCGTTGATCAGGTCGAGCAGGTCGTTGCCCGACGTGTAGATGATCGATGCGTACTTGACCTGCTCCGGGGTCAGATTGCCGTCCCTGTTGTCGGCGAGGAGCTTGGCCAGAATGAGCGCGCTGTTGAGCGGGGTGCGCAGCTCATGGCTCATGTTCGCCAGGAATTCCGACTTGTATTGGTTGGCTCGGGCGAGATCCTCCGAGCGCTTCATCAGCTCCCCCTGAGCTCGCGACAGCTCGTCGCGCTGTTCCTCGAGCCGGACGTTGATCTCGGTCAACTCCTCGTTCTGCGCTTCCAGGCGCGCCTCCGACTCGGACAGCGCCTTGCTCTGGCTCTCGAGCTCCTCGTTGGCCACCTTCAGCTCCTCCTTTTGCCTCTGCAGTTCGTCGGCCTGCCGCTGCGTTTTCCGGAGGAGGTCCTCGAGCCGGGTGCGGTACAGGGTTGAGCGAATCGCGCTGGCCACCGACTCGGCCATCGTGCCGAGGATATCCATGTCCGAGATGCCCACCGGCTGGATGAAACCGAGCTCGACCACCGCCTTGACCTTGCCGTCGATGATCGCCGGCATCACCACGAGGTGCCTGGGACCGGCTCCCCCGAGCGCCGACGAAACCCGGAGATACCCGTCGGGCAGTTTATCGAAGCGCAAGACCCGCTGGTCCTTGACCGCCTGGCCGGCCAGCCCTTCACCCGGCGCGATGCGTTCGGGACAGGCCGAATCCGCTCCGACGGCGTACGTCGCCATGCGACGAAACTCGCCGCCGTCCCGCTCGGCCGCGTAGAGAACGCCGACCGGCACATCGAGGTACTCGCAGAGAAAGCGCAGAATATTGTCGCAGAGGACCGGCAGTGTCTGCTCTCCCTGCATGCGGATGCCCAAGTCCCGCTGACCGGAACGAATCCAATCATCCTCCCTGAGCCTGAGTTTTATAAAAATACTCTGTCGGGCGATCACCGCCACCACCCAGATCGCCAGCGTGCCGAGGGTTCTGTTCAACCACGGTATGGTCGGCAAGGGATCTATGGAAGGCGGGGAGAGAAATCGGCCGGCGACGATCAAGACCGTTGCGACGACGGCTATGACGATCGGCATCCGCGGACGCCAAACATAGAGGCTGAAAGCGAGCGGGAGAAAGTAGACGGCCCATGCAGCGATGCCGAGCGGAGTCATGATATCGGTCACGAAGCCGAACGCGACGCCGAGCACGATGGCGGCATCGGCCACCGGGGTGCGCTGCTTCTCGAACCGTATCATCGCGCGGCTCGCGGCTTTCGAGAAACGACGCGCTGAATCTTGCCGATGGCGAACATGGAAATTTCGAGCGACACGGTAGTGTTTCCGGAGAAGAATGGGAAATTTGATCGGTGTGACACCTTTCTGCCGAAAGGGTGCGTTTCAGCTAAGACGCTGTCAAGCGAAGAAAAATCCAAAATTCGGATGAAGAAGCCGAAAACGAAGGGATTCGGCTATCCGAACGGACGAGAGGCAGGTCTACGGCGTAGTCTCGGAATGGGCTTTTCCGTCCAAGACCGATAGGCCCGGCGGATGCCGACTCGAACTCGGTCCGTCGATATTCGATGACTTCCGCTTCTCCTCCGATCGAGCCCCGGAAACTTGTTTCCGGACCGCGTCCATCATCCGAAAACCGAGCAACAAGGCCAAGATCGCGGCATCGATCGCGGGCCTCGAGATATCTTTCTTGACCAGCCACCAGAAATGAACGACTCCGAGAATGGCGATCAGATAAACCAATCGGTGCAGCACTCGCCAGCGCTTCCCGCCGAGACGGCGGATCATCCCGTCGGTCGAGGTGACGGCGAGGGGAACGAGCAGAAGCAAGGCGGTGAATCCCACGGTGATGTACGGCCGCTTGGCGATGTCCTTGACGATGCCGGCCCAATCGAAGAACTGGTCCAGAACCAGGTAGGTGAGGAAATGAAGGCATCCGTAGAAAAAAGCGAACAGCCCCAGCATCCGCCGGAAACGCCCCGGCCAGGACCACCCGAAAAACCGCCGGAGCGGCGTCACCGCCAAGGTGACCAGCAGCAGGGTCAAGGTCCAGTACCCCGTGGTCCGGGTGATTTTCTCGATCGGATTCGCCCCCAACTGATCGAGCACGCCGTCGGCGATCAGCTTGAACAGGGGGATCGATAAGATCAGGAAGAGTCCTCGCTTGAGGGCGGCTATCGTCTTGGGATGGGGATTTCGAATATTCATGACCATAAATTTGATAAGCCTTTGTCGGCGGGGGATAAGACGAAGCGCAATCCCAAACCGCCTTTATCTTGTCCGTCATTCCAATCGCAAACGGCGTCTTCGGGAAGGGCGTGGCCGGCGCTCCCGGCCAGGCCGTTTGCGATTGGAAGGGTCATCCCAGCGCTCCTGGGATGACCGTTTGCGATTGGAGCGCCGAAGCCCCCCTTCCCGACACCACGTCCCAGCCGAGCGTCTTCGTCGGCAAAGGATTGCCGACCTACGAATGCTTGAATCAATTCACCCGAGCCGAAGGCGCCAACGACGTCCGCCAAGCCTGTTTTGCCGTACGAGCGAGATAAAAACGCTCTAGTTCTTCCAACAGCAAACGGTCGCTTTAGTCGCACCTCATCCCTGGACACTAGACCCCGGCAATCCCTGCCGGGGTGACGACTTGTGTCATATCCATGCCCTTTGGGAGAAAGTCGCCCAGAGCGATCAAGCTGCCCTAAAAAAACTTACGCAAATCCATCCCCGCATATAAC
Organism: Methylocaldum sp. RMAD-M; assembly: GCF_017832375.1. NCBI lineage: Bacteria > Pseudomonadati > Pseudomonadota > Gammaproteobacteria > Methylococcales > Methylococcaceae > Methylocaldum > Methylocaldum sp. RMAD-M. The sequence continues at coordinate 12,478 of NZ_JAFIBZ010000008.1, forward strand.
TGCGCCACCTGATCGCCATAACCGTTGAAAGGCAAGGTGGGACGCTTGAAGAATTCGCCGATGCGGCGTTCCTTGGCCTGGCTCCAGCGGGGGTGGTCGACCTCCGGATTCACGTTGGCGTAAAAGCCGTATTCCCTCGCGCCCGCCTTCATCCAGGTGGAGACCGGCTGCTTTTCCACGAAGCGGATGCGCACGATGGATTTGGCGCTCTTGAAGCCATACTTCCAGGGCACCACCAGCCGTATCGGCGCGCCGTTCTGGTTGGGCAGGACCTCACCGTAAAGCCCCACCGCAAGGAGGGTCAAAGGGTGCGCGGCCTCGTCCATGCGCAGCCCCTCGACATACGGCCAGTCCAGCACCGCCGAGCGCTGGCCGGGCATCTGCGCGGGGTCCAGCAAGGTCGTGAACTCCACGAATTTGGCGTTGCCGGTGGGTTCCACGCGCCTGATCAGTTCCGCCAGGGGAAAGCCCACCCAGGGCACCACCATGGACCAGGCTTCGACGCAGCGCAGCCGGTAGACGCGCTCTTCCAGCGGGGCCAGTTTCAGCAGCTCGTCGATATCGTAAGTCTTGGGCTTGCGGACTTCGCCCTCCACCGCCACCGTCCAGGGACGGGTTTTCAGGCTCCCGGCCAGTTTCGCGGGGGACTCCTTGTCGGTGCCGAATTCGTAGAAATTGTTGTAGCGGGTGATGTCCTCGTAAGGCGTTGTCTTGTCCGGGAGCACGTAATCGCTCTTTCGGACGTCGGGCAGCTTCTCACCGGCGGCGAGACCCGGCGGCAGTAGAGCCAGGGCCGAGGCTCCGGCCGCGAGTTGCAGGAACCGCCGCCGGCCGTAAAACAGCTCGCGCGGGGTGATTTCCGAGGGCCTGATATCGGAGGGTTTCTTGATCAGCATCGCGATTGACCTCTTGAACGGAATGGGCCTGAAAAAGCGCGTCCAAGCGTTTTTCGAGCTCCGGGATTATTTGATGAGAGCGGACGTTGACCTCGTAATCCAGCTCGCGCGTAGCGGTTCATGTTTCCCCTCCCGATTCGGTCCGCAATTTCGTAGGGCGGGTTAGGCGCACACCGGAACCGGCCAACCACCGATCACTACGCTTCGCGTGCGCCGTAACCCGCCAAAGCAGAGCTACGTTCGGGGGCTTTCCAGTGAAAGCCGCATCAAAAGTCATCATATGCAACTGTCAGCCTCCGTCCTCGAAACCGGGGTACAGCGTCATGCCGCCGTCCACGTACAGGGTGGCCCCTGTGACGTAATCCGATTCGTCCGAAGCCAGCCAGACCGCCGCCTTGGCGATGTCGCGGGTGTGTCCGACCCGTCCGTAGGGAATCAGCTCCAGCAGCCTGGCTTCCCGTTCCGGAGTCATCCAGGAGTCGTAGTTGATGCAGGTCTTGATGGCGCCCGGCGAAATACCGTTGACCCGGATCTTGTGGACCGCCAGTTCCTGAGCCAGGGTTTTCATCAGCATCGCGACGCCCCCTTTGGAGGCCGCGTAGTTGACGTGGCCGGCCCAGGGAATCACATCGTGCACCGAGGACATGCAGATGATCTTGCCGGCCGAAACCGAGAGCTCCGGATTCACGCCCCGGCGGATAAACTCTCGCGCCGCCTCCCTCGCGCACAGAAACTGCCCGGTCAGGTTGACGCGGATCACCGTTTCCCAGTCGTCCAGGCTCATTTCGGTCAAGGGCGCGTCCCTCTGCAAGCCGGCGTTGTTCACCAGGATGTCCACACCCCCGAAAGCTTCCAGAGCGGCGCCGAACATGGCCCGCACCTGTTCCTCTCGGCTCACGTCGGCCTCGACCGCGACGGCTTCGCCGCCGTTATCTCGGATGCGTTGCACCAGTGCCTCGGCCTTGTCGGGTTCGGTCACATAATCCACCACCACCCTGGCGCCGGCTTCGGCCAAACCCTCGACGATGGCCGCTCCGATGCCCGTGTTGCCGCCGGTGACGATGGCGCGCTGGCCTTCCAGCAGGCGCTTTTTCGTGTTCGCAGTCGAATTCATGGTTTTTCTCCCTATCAACGAACGTCTAGCTATTCGACAGCGTTACGGAACATCAGTCGCGGCGCGGCTCAGCGGAATAATGGCACCTAAAGTGGAAGAAACGACAGATGCGGAATTTTTCATGATCCTTAATAAAGGGTTTAAAAGTGCTTTCTGCGCGACACCGACTCGCGACATGTTTTTACAGCAACCCTCGCGCCATCGATAGCTCAGGACAAAAAAGGGTTAAATAACAAACTGTTATCGATGCCATGCGAGCAATGGCGAGAAACTGGCGAGCATTGGGGCCACTAATAGTTGCGGGCGGCCGCGGGTATTTGTGGGAGGGAGGTTGTAAGGCAATGCCATTTAGTGAAGATGGCTGACGTCACCCCGGCAAGGAAGGGTGGCTTCGGTGCTCCAATCGCAAACGGCCTGGCCGGGAGCGCCGGCCACGCCCTTCCCGAAGACACCGTTTGCGATTGGAATGCCGGGGTCCAGAAGCCATGGACGGCAGAAGCCTGTCACATCCGTGTGCTCTGGATTCAATGCTGGCTTGGCCTGTCCTGCCCGGCACCCTTCGGCCAGTTTCGTAGGGCGGGTTAGCGCAGCGTAACCCGCCTTCGGAGAAAGCGAGACATCGGCCACACTTTCCCTATGCCCAACTACATTCGTGCTTATGTCCCCGGCGGTTCATACTTCTTTACCGTAGCGCTGCTGGAACGTCGCCGTCGCTTGCTGACCGACAACATCGACGCGTTACGCGAAGCCTTTCGCACCGTGCGAACTCAACGCCCGTTCCGGATCGAGGCCATCGTCATACTCCCCGATCATTTACATTGCCTTTGGACCTTGCCGCCGGACGATGTGGATTTTTCGACTCGCTGGCGCTTGATCAAATCGGCTTTCGCGCGCGCCATAGCGCCGGGGGAACGGCTATCGACCCGAAGGGAGATGAAACGCGAACGCGGCATCTGGCAGCGGCGGTTTTGGGAACATGCCATTCGGGATCAAAGCGATTTCGACGCCCATCTCGACTACATCCATTACAACCCGGTCAAGCACGGCTGGGTACCGCGCGCCGCCGATTGGCCGCATTCGAGCTTTCACCGATTCGTTCGGTTGGGGCAGTATTCCTTGGAATGGGCGGCGCCGGTCGACATTCGGGCTTGGGATTTGGAATAAGGATCGAGTCTCGGAAGGCGGGTTACGCGAGTACGCTAACCCGCCCTACAAAACTTTATGTTTACTTATGTTCAGGAAAGCCACAAGGACGGGTTAGCGCAGCGTAACCCGCCTTCCGTACCCCCCGCTCAAACCTGCTTCGGCCGCCTTATCCCCAGCTTTTGCATCCGATAACGGAGCGTGCTGGGCGTAAGGCCCAATTTCGCGGCGGCGCCGGTCCTGCCTTCGATGATCCAGCGTGACTCCTCCAGGACCTTCAGCAGGTGGCCGCGCTCGACGGCCTCCAGCAGCAGTTCCGAAGCTTCCGTCTGCGGCGGGTCTGGAGAGGAATCGTCCAGCTTGAGGTCGATGTCGACCAGCGGCGTTTTCGCGAGCACGGCTGCCCGCTCGATGATGTTTTGCAGTTCCCGGACGTTGCCGGGCCAGGTATAGCGTTCCAGCGTCCGCAACGATTCCGGTGCGATGCCGGCAAGAGGTTTGCCGAGCTTGCGGGCGAATTGGCGGAGGAAATGATCAGCGAGGACCGCAATGTCCTCGCTCCGCTCCCAGAGCGGCGGTACCCGCAGGGGGAATACGTCCAGCCGGTAGTAAAGGTCGGCGCGGAATTCGCCGGCTTTGACCGCGTCCGCCAGATTGCGGTTGGTGGCGGCGATGACCCGGACGTCGACCCGTATCGTCTGTCCGCCGCCGACCCGCTCGAACTCCCGTTCCTGAAGCACCCGAAGCAATTTGGCCTGGGCCGGCAGACTCAGCTCGCCAACCTCGTCCAGGAACAGCGTGCCCCGGTCGGCCATTTCGAACCGCCCCTTGCGCTGCGCGGTCGCGCCGGTGAACGCGCCTTTCTCGTGGCCGAACAGCTCGCTTTCGATCAATTCGGCGGGCAACGCGGCGCAATTGAGCTTGACCAGAAGCCGGTCCTTGCGCGGGCTGAGATTGTGGATGGCATGGGCGATCCGCTCCTTGCCGGTGCCGGTTTCGCCTATGATGAGCACCGTGGAATCGGTGCCGGCCACCTGTTCGACATCGGAAAACAGGCTGCGCATCGCCGGCGATCCGCCGATCATTTCCTCGAAGCGGTACGGCGCGCTGATTTCTTCTTGCAGAAAAACGTTTTCGGTTTGCAGGCGATGGAGTTCCGCTTCGATCTTCCGGCGCTCGTCGACGTCCCGAAGTATGAAGGTGTAGTACCGCTTGCCGCCCAGTTCCAGGGGGGACAGGGTGGCCTCGATGGGAAACTCCTCCCGATTGGCGCGCAACGCGGTCAATCCCTCCGGCGCCCACACCGGTTGCGGCTTCGCGCTCATTCCCGTGCTCTCCCGAAGATGGCGATTCAGGAGGCTCCGGAAACCCTTGGACAGGAAACGATCGAACGGCTGGCCCTGCGCCCAGTTCTTCGAGCATCCGAAAATCCGCTCGGCGGCGTTGTTGAACAAAGTGATGCGGCGGCTCTCATCGATGGTGACGATGGCGTCCATGGCCGAGGCCAGGATGGAACCCAGCCGCTCCTCGCTGCGCCTGAGCAGTTCTTCCGCCCGCATGCGCTCCAGCTCCGCCCCGGCCCGTGCGGCGAAGATTCTGAACACGGAAAACTCGGACGGGTCTCCGCTCATGGGTTTGACGTCGATCAGGGCCAGATGGCCCATCACCTCGCCCGCCCTGTCCGCGAGCGGAATCGCGAGATAGCTCTCGGCGCCGATGGCAGCCAGTTCCTCCCGGTGAGACGGAAAAAGATCCTGGACGCCCGCCGTGTAAAGGCGCATTTCTCCGGCCAAGACCGCTTCGCAGGGCGTGCCGGGCAGATCGTATTCGAAGTTTTCGAGAAACTGGCCATCCGCCCAGAAAGCGAGCGTCCCGACGCGGGTTTTCACCTCCGTAAACTCGGCCACGAACGCGTACTTGACGTCCAAGGCCTCGGCCAGATGGCGCACCAGCGAGCGCATGAAATCGTCGCCGGTGACCGCGGCGGTACCTTCCGCGATGATCCTGAGGAGTTGATCGATATGCAGGTCGGTAGAGGTTCTGGACATGGATGGGAGCTGTTCGGCCTCCAGCCCGGTTTGGTTGAAATCACGTTTTCCAGAATACGCGGAATCTTCGTCCGAGCAAAAGCCTTCGAAGCCTGACCGTACATACCGGATCGAGAAGGCCCGGACGAACTTACGAGATAGCGTGCATTGACGACATTTCGTAAAACACGTCGGCGAACTCCTGCCGGACCCGAACTGAAACGTCATCCATTTCAATTACTTGCACACGCAGACCTTATTGGCATCGCTCTTGCGCCTAGTCTGCCGACCGCGCATCGACACGCCAGTTCGAGGGGCAGACCAAAACGTCAGAACGTGGAGACGGTCGTCCCACCGAGAGGCGTCTGTCGTTAAGCGGACTAGCAGTTCATAAACACCGAAAAGGGACAATGACAATGAACATTCAAACGCAACGCGCATTCTTTCTGCGCGCCCTTAGCCTACTGGGCATGCTGGCGGCACTGTTCTCTCCGCTGCGGGCCACGGCGGCGGCATCTTACTCGCCAGGCATCTATGTCTTCGAATTGAACGGCAAGCCAGTCGCTTATCTCTCTTCGTTCGAAGGGAGCGAAGCCAGCGGACAGGTCATCTCGCAACCCGCCGGGCCGGCTCAGTTTCCGAACAAAGTCCTGGGAGAAACCCGGTACAAGGATTGGACGGTAAAGCTGGACGTGGCTCCGGAAGGCGAGTTGCTCAACTGGGTCCAGGCCAGTCTGCATTCGAACTTCTATGCCGCTCATGCGGGGATCGTCATCCTCGATCTCCACGGAAACGAAATGCGGCGAGCCACCTTATTCAATGCCGTGATTTCGGAGATAAGCATTCCGGCGCTGGACAAGACCTCGCGGGAGAAGCTGCAACTCACGCTCAAGCTACGGCCCTCGTATGTCAAATGGCAAAAAGGCGGAGCGCGCTATGCGGGACTGGAGCGCGCCGTCAATCAGTCAAGAATGCTGAAGTCCAACTTCCGGTTGGAAATCGATGGGCTGGATATGTCCAGAGCCATCGGCGTCGGTGCTTTGACCGTCAAGAGAAAGCTCCAGGAGAGAGGCGAGTTTCGCGAGTATGAACACGATTTTGCCGGCCGGGAAGTGTCGAACCTGAGCGTTGCCATGCCGGAAGCGGCTTCGGGCGGACTGATCGAGTGGCACCAGGACTTCGTCCTGAGCGGCAACTCGTCCGATTCGAAGGAACGCAAAGGAAGCATCACCTTGCTCGCTCCGGACCTGAGAACTCCCCTTCTGACCATCGGTCTCGACCATCTCGGCATCTATTCCCTCGATTACGGTCTTGGCGGGTCGGGCGGCGACCCGCGCCCGACGTTCAAGGCCGGGCTTTATGTCGAGGGGATTTCGTTCGACGGCGCAAAGCCCTGATCAACCGACGCCGCTCCGCCCTACCGAGCAGAAAGGAAAAAGAAATGATCGAATGTCGATATCTTGGCGATCCGGCGGTGGTCGAGGCCTTCGGGTTCATCGCAAGCAAACCGGTCCAACCCGCTTTCGCTTCCCGTTCCGAACCGGTCTTGGGGACCGAGGAACCGTTGCGGAGACCTGCCGGATCTATGGAGCGCGAGCCGACTCGCGGAGTTCCCGCCGGATCATCCCGGAATCCGGCCGGAACGGCGGACGAGCATGAAACGCGTGTTCGCCCCCGGAAGACCACGGGATTCGCGCACGCACATTGCAAGAACGAGTACGAAAGCTTCTTCGAATTCGGCTTGCCCGGAATGGTGATTCTCAGTCCTGCCCAAGGATGGGTGAAGGTCAATCGGGCGTTTCGCGAAATGCTCGGCTACTCCGAGGAAATGCTGAACGGCACGAGCTGGGTGGAAATCACCCATATCGACGACTTGGCCGAGGACTTCGCCCATTTCGAACGTCTCTGGAATGGGGAAATCGATGCCGTCCGCTTCAAGAAACGGTTCGTCCACAGCAACGGACAGCTCATTTATACCGACACCTCGGTGCGAGCCTTGCGGAACCCGCAGGGCGACCTGCAGCGCTTCCTGGTTACGGTCTCGGACATCACGCAAGACGTGGAACGCCGGCAGAGCCTGGAACGCCTCGCTTATTACGATTATTTGACCCAATTGCCCAATCGCGCCCTGTTCGCGGACAGGCTTCGCATGAGCAGAACCCAGCGTTCCAAGCGCCAGCTCGCCGTTTGCTATCTCGATCTCGACGACTTCAAGATCATCAACGACACCTTCGGGCACGAAACCGGCGATCGACTGCTGGTGGAAGTCGCAAGGCGGCTCCGCGAGGAACTGCGCGAAGGCGATACCGTGGCCCGGCTGGGTGGCGATGAATTCGCCCTGCTGCTGAACGACATCGGCGGCCCTGCGGATTGCCGCGAAACCGTGGCCCGCATCTTCGCCGCGCTGGCCAAGCCTTTCCCCGTTGTCGACGATGTCGTTCCAATTTCCGCGAGCATCGGGGTGACCCTGTTCGCCGGAGCGGGGGATGACGACGACGGTCTGCTGCGGCAGGCCGATCAAGCGCTTTACCTCGCCAAGCGGGCGGGCCGGAATCAATGCTGGCTGTTCGACGGCGATTCGGCGGAGCCGCTCCATGCTTCCGGCGAAAGGATGAGGAGGGAGTGAGTGAGGCAATGCTCTTAGAGCTGCTGCCGGATTGGTTTACGGCCCGCTCCCACACTAAGCGAGTAGGTCGGGAATCCCTTCCCGACAAAGGCCCTTACCAAGCCAACGTGTCGGCAAAGCATTGCCGACCTACGACCACAATGATTTTGGCCTGCATCAGGCCGTGGTCGAGTGCCGCGTGATGCCGAGCCGTTCCATGCGGGAACGGAGGGTGGTCGAAGGCATACCCAGGATCACGGCCGCGCCCTTTTCGCCGCTGATCCGCCAGCTTGTGGCCTCCAGCACCTTGAGGATATGCGCCCGTTCCACTTCTTCCAGGGTGGCGAAGCCACCGTTCCGCGTTTCCGCGGCGGGACGCTGAATACAGTCGATGGGCGCCAGTTCGCCGCCTTCGGACAGAATCACGGCTCTTTCGATCACGTGCTGCAGCTCGCGGATATTGCCGGGCCAGGGATAGGCGCAAAGCGCCGACAGTATCGGCTGCGCCACGGTCTCGATCCGCTTGCCGAGCAGGGTGGCGTACTTTTGGACGAAATGCCGGACCAGCAAGGGAATATCGTCCGCCCTTTCCCGAAGCGGGGGCAGATGGATGGGAAACACGTTGAGCCGGTAATAAAGATCCGCCCGAAACTGGTTCTCGCGGGACATCCGGCCGAGATCGCGGTTGGTGGCAGCGATGACGCGGACGTTGACCTTGATCGTCTGGGTGCCGCCCACCCGCTCGAATTCGCCCTCCTGCAATACCCGCAGCAGCTTGGCCTGAAGATCCAGGGGCAATTCCCCGATTTCGTCCAGGAACAGGGTGCCCCCGTCGGCCAGTTCGAAGCGCCCCTGCTTGCGCGACAGGGCTCCTGTAAAGGCCCCTTTCTCATGGCCGAACAACTCGCTCTCCGCAAGATTGGCCGGAATGGCCGCACAGTTCAGTTTGACCAGCACATTGGCTTTGCGGCTGCTGAGATTGTGGATCGCACGGGCGATGAGCTCCTTGCCGGTGCCGGTTTCGCCGGTGACCAGCACCGTGGAATCGGTCTCGGCCACCTGGTTGATGAGCGTCACAACCTGCTTCAGCGCCGCCGACCCGCCGATCAGTTCGTCCAGATTGTGGGCGGCCTTGATTTCTTCTTCCAGGTAAAGCTTGATGCCCTTGAGCTGCCGGCATTCCGCCTCCGCTTGCATGCGCCGCTGCCGCTCGCCGGAGTCGCGCAGAATCACGGTGAAAAGCTTTTCGTCGCCGGCTTCCACCCGCGATATCGAACCTTCGATCGGCACCTCCGCGCCGTCGCCCCGCAGAATGCCGACGCCTTCCGGCAGCCAGATCGCCTGGTCCGACGAGTGGTCCATGCAGTGGCCAAGATGCTCCTTGAGCGCGGGCGTCAGGAATCGCTCCAGGACTCCCCCCACCGCTTCGCTCTCCCGGCATTTCAACAGTTTTTCGGCCGCAGCATTGAAAAGGACGATCCGGCCTTCCGCATCCACAGTGATGATGGCGTCGAGCGCATAGGTCACGATCCGGGAAAGCCGTTCCCGGCTGGCCTGCAGCTCGCTTCGGAGCCGCGCCAGCGTCAAATGGGTATTGACCCGCGCCAGGACCTCCTCGTGCTGAAAGGGCTTGGTGATGTAATCGACGGCTCCGAGCCGCAAGCCCTGCAGCTTGTCGGCGGTATCGTCGAGGGCGGTCATGAACAGTACCGGGATGGATTCCGTCTTCGGAGATTCCTTGAGCTTGGCACAGGCGGCGAATCCGCTCATGCCCGGCATGAGCACGTCGAGCAGGATGAGATCGGGAACCACGCGCTCGGCCTGGAGGATGGCGCCGGCCCCGCTTTCCGCGATCGATACCTCGTATTGTGCCTCCGTCAGCAAATCGTACAACTCGGCGAGGTTCACCGGATTGTCGTCCACCATGAGAACCAGGGGTTTTCGTTCCGTCTTGCGGGTCATATCCGACAATTCCAACAGTTAAACGACAGGGCTGTAAGCATTTCGAGCCTCAGGCCGGCGGGTCCGGCTCGTCCAGGAACCGCTTCAAGGCGGGGAGCAGCCGGCCCATTTCGGATTTCAATACCTGAAAATCCGCCTTCGCATTCCCGAACTCGGCGGTGCGGCCGGCATTCTCGAGCCGTTGGGCGATCTCCGACACGGTGGCTGCGCAAAAACTCGCCGCCGAGCTCTTGAGCGTATGAGCGGCCCTCTCCAGGGTGGGTCCGTCGGCGCTTTCGATGGCCGCCTCGCATTGGTCCAGCAGATCGTCGGATTGTCCGATGAAGATTTCGGCCATACTGCGCAGCAGAGGCCGCCGGTTGCGGACCCGGGCCAAGGCTTCGGAGAGATCGAACGGGGGTTGGTCGGACGACATGGCGGATGCCCCTTGAGTGTCGGAAGATGCCGGCTCCTCGTTCCAGCGTTCGACGGCCGCCAGCAATTCCGCCTCGCGTATGGGTTTGGATACATAAGCGTCCATGCCGGCCGCGAGGCAACGTTCCTTGTCGCCTTTGAGCGCGTGAGCCGTCATCGCCACGATGTAGGCATGGCGGCGGGTGTCCCGTTCCCGCTCCCGAATCGCGGCCGTAGCCTGCAAGCCGTCCATCACCGGCATTTGCACGTCCATCAGCACCGCGTCGAAGGATTCCCGCTCGAGCAAGCGCAAGGCTTCCTCGCCGTTGCCCGCCATCAGCACGGAATGCCCGCGGTCTTCCAGCAAGGCCTGCACCAGCCTCTGGTTGACCGGATTGTCCTCGGCCACCAGGATGCGCAGCCCGCGCTGCACGGCACGGAACGGCGATGCCGGCAACACTTCGGGCGTAACGGGCGTGGCTTCCGACTCGTCCAGGGCAGCCTGGATCGCCTCCATCAGCTCCGAATACTTGACCGGCTTTCGAAGGAAACGCGAAATGCCCAAGCGGCGGGAAAGTTCGAAGTCGCCGCCGCGGTCCGCCGAGGACAGCAGCATGATGGTGGTCAGGGCCGTGCTGGGCGTCGCCTTGATGTGGGCGGCCACCTCGAAACCGTCCATCTCGGGCATCATGGCGTCCAGCAGGATCAACCGGAACGGCGCCCCTTGCTCGGTGGCCCGCTGGATCTCGTGCAGCGCGGCCTTGCCGGAATCGGCCTGCACCGGGCTCATGCCCCACTGCGTCAGCATCTCCATGAAAATGTAGCGGTTGACCGGATGATCATCCACCACCAGGACTTTGACCCCGTGCAGATCGAAGGACCTTTGCCGGGGGCCCGGCGCCGTTTCCGACGGTACTTTTAACGGAACCGTGAAATAAAAGGTGCTGCCGCGGCCTACTTCGCTTTCGAGGCCCATGTCCCCCCGCATCAGATTCACCAGGCGCGAGGAAATCGCCAATCCCAGCCCGGTTCCGCCGAACATGCGCGTGGAAGAGGCATCCGCCTGGGTAAACGCGTCGAAGATCACCGTTTGCTTGTCCGCTGGGATTCCGACGCCGGTATCGCTCACCGAGAAGCGGGGACAGATGCTGTCGGCACAGCGGTCGCATCCGGACTCGACCCGCACCACGATCTCGCCCTGCGGCGTGAACTTGATGGCATTGCTCACCAGATTGATGAGAATCTGCCGCAAACGGCCGACGTCTCCGGAAACGATGTCGGGTATCTGGGGATCGATGAGATAAGTCAGCTCCAGGCCTTTGGCATGGGCCTGAGGCGCCAGCAGCTTCAGTGTGTCGCCCACGGCGTCGCGCAAATCGAACTGGATGCACTCGAGCTCCAGCTTTCGTGCCTCGATCTTCGAAAAATCGAGTATGTCGTTCAGCAGGCGCAGCAGGGATTCGGCGGATGAACTGGCCATGGTGAGATAGTCTTTCTGCTGCGGCGTGAGTTCGGTGCGCAAGGCCAGTTCCAGCATGCCGATGACGCCGTTCATGGGCGTGCGGATTTCATGGCTCATGTTGGCCAGGAATTCGCTTTTCGTCAGCGCCGCCTGAAGGGCCGCGTCGCGCGCATGAATGAGGCCCTGCCGCATCCGTTCGAGATTCTCCGCCAAGGCGGCCACCTCGGCGATTCCGGAACGGGTGCCGAACTCGGTGCCGTGGTCGCCGGCCGTGATCTGATCCGCCTCCCGCCGAAGAATTTCCAGCGGCCGAACCAGGCGCCTTCCCAACAAGGCCACGACGATCAGGGTCAGGCCCAGATAGGACGCCACCAGATAAATGCCGCGGCGGTAAAGGGACATGAGTTCCTGCCGGACCGGGGTTTCGTCGTAACCCAGACGCAAGACCGGCTGTCCGCCGGCATCGCCTTCGGTCAAAGGCACCGCGATGAAATAAATGCCGTCCTCATGCTGTCCGAAGAAGAAATCCTCGTTGAAAGGTTCTTGTGTGGCCAGCGGGATATTGGGCGGTATTATCCGGTCGCCCATCTGCACCTCGGCAAAAATCAGCCGGCCGTTCAACAGAAACTCGCCCATGAGCGCCGCGATTTCCGCCGTATCCCCCGTCGTCAGCCGAGAACCGATCAGATTGCCGAAAAGCAATGCATCCGAGCGCACCTGATTGACGAATTGCCGCTCGACACCGGGCTTGGCGATCAAATAAACCCCGAACAGCAACAGGGGCACCAGCATGATATGAACACCTACGATGGACAGCAGCAGGCGCCCGTTGAAGCTATGGAAGAAACGTTTCAATCGGCAGACCCCGCCCAAAGAGTGTTGATAGGTTTCAGCCCTCTGTACTGATCCAAATCCTTGGCCCACATGAACGTCACCGAATCCGGATGTTCCAGCAAGGCGGCGTTCAGGGTCTGTCTATCGTGAAAAGCCTGGGGCCTCTGGCCGCCGAGGCGGAATACGATCGCCAGGACCTGTTTCTCGTAGGCGTCGGAGGACATGAAGGTAACCTTCTGCAAAAATACTTCGAACAGCAGGGACTCGCTGACATTCAGCAGAGGTTTGATGGTCTTGCCGTTCTTCTCGACCGGTACGCCTAGATAAAGCTTCCGGGTCTCCTGCAGCGAAAGCTTGGGAATGTTCGACTGGGAACTTGCGGCGAGAACGAGTTCGCGCAAGCCGTCGGCCTCAATGGCCAGCGCGCCGGACGCGAGCGATAACAACAGGATCAGGAACGACAGCTTGGACATGGCTAGGGGAACACCGCGCTCCATTGGAGCCCCACCTGCCCGAAGGCGTCATCCCTCGTGTGCTCGCGCGAAAGCTCGAGTTTCAGAGCCATCTTGTAGGGCAGTTCGTAGCGTACGCCGCCCATGTATCGATCACGCACGAAGTTTCGAAAATGATCGAAGTACAAGTCGCCGTTATCGTTGAACGTGCCTTCAATCCGGCTGTACAAGGTCAGATCGTCGGCCACCCGCCATTCCGCCTGCCCGTAGAGGTTCAGCACGTCGGATTCGGGTTCCGAAGCGCCGCCCGTGAAATCGTTATGGATGTAAAAGGCCTCGCCCAGGAAACCGAGATTCTCCGATCGCCAATTGGCAAAGACGCCCGCCACGATCTGATTGATTCGGTCCACGCCGATCCGGCGGCCGGATATTTCGGTATAGCTGAAGGAAAAACCGATCTCGTCGGAACCGAAGCTGACCGGCTGATATCCGAGGCGCAAAGTCACGGCCGGGAGCCGCGTACCTTCCGGGTCCAGAACGTCGAACGCGTCCAGCCGCTTCTTCTCGAGGTCCGGACCCACGCCGGCATTCAGAACGTAATAGAGACTGGAATCCCCGAGTTCCCGAACCCCTTCGACGTAAAGCCCGGTGACATGCATCGGCAGCGGGCCGCCTGACGTTTCGTAAGTCATCACACCGGGGCGGGTGATGCTGGTCATCATGTAAGCCCCGTGATGAAAATGGATGTTCCAGTAACCGATGGGATTGTGAAACCGGCCCACCCAAAACGTGGTGTCCTGCCAGCGCCAGCCGAGCTGCAACCTCTGGACCTCCTGCGCGGAGCGGTCCACCAGCCACTCCAGCAGGAAACGGAACCGGCCTTGATCCAAGCCGTAGAAGAGATTCAGCCCCGGATTGATCCAATAGTTCTTCAGGCTGGAACCGTCTTGAAGATCGAAGCGATGGAGACTGGTGAGCTCGGGAAAGAGCAGCAGATCGCCGGGAAAGGCATCGGCAGAGGCCGTCTGCGGAGCCAAAACGCCGGATAGCACCCCGGCAAGAATCACTCGCCGAGAGCAAGCGTTGCCGTCAAACGCTGAAAGAAAAGCTTTCCGAAAGAGTGTTCTGGTCCAACTCCGGATGCTGTGACGAACTGCCATCAGTGCCGTATTGCCTTTTAATTGTTCTTTTCCGACTGCGCGCCCGTGAAGGCAAGCCATGGACCTGCTACTCCGGACGTTTTCCCCCTAAACAGTCTTACAGCAACCGGCCGTCACAGGGACAAACACGGAAACGGGCGGTTGACCCGCCCGATTTTTGACCGCTCGACTTGGACCACTTGACAGTGGCAAAAGCGATAACTTTTCTTATCAACTGTATATGGTCGTATACACGGACACCCAAGGTCAATGATCGGCGGAATCCATATCCAAACAACTGCTTCCTGAAAGCTGCGCCGGAAAAACCGGGTCGATAAGACCTAACCCGTTCCACTCTACGAAGCTTAAACCCGCGCCCAGGGATTAATCCCCTCCGAACGGCACTGCCTAACCAACAAGAAAAGGTATATCGCGTCGAACACGATGAATCCCGCATACAAAAACGGCAGGAGAATCGACTCGGGGGCTTGGACATACTGCGCGGGAATCAGAACAATCGAACCGAACATCCGCGTCAGGACGATATAAACCGACTGGCCGCGCGTGCTTTCGCGGCGGGCCAACAGATACAGGTAGGTTATGGAAATCAGCAACTGATCTCCCCATCCCGTGTAGTTCCCGTGAAAGTCCTTGAATTCCAGGGTAATCGCGATGACCCCGAAAAACGCCGTCACCAGCCCCAGGACGAAAGCCGGGATAAACCATTGCCTTGGAAACACAGCAGGAAACTCTTCCCGCCCGAACCGCAGATATTGATAGACGATGGCCAGATCGATGAAAAACCAAGCGATATTCGCGTAATTCACCGGCGGCATATCCGGATAAACGAAACCGAAAATGAATTCGTAGGAGACGTTCACGCACATCGGTGCGAACGGCATGCCATACGTTTGATCCTTGAAGCCGCGGCGGATGATGAGGATATAGGCGGCAATCCATAGGGTCATCGATGCCGTGGCTGAAATCTGGAAAATGAGTTCTTGTTGTGGCGTCATGGCTGGGTACCTTTGGAAGTGTCGGAGCCGTCGTTCACAGGCCTAGCGCCAACCCGCCCAAGACCAGGGGCAACCACAGGAGGAATTCGGCATCCATCGCCGCATCGCCGGGATTGCCGTCGGCGGCTACCAGCTTTTGGCCATGATCGACGATTGCCCGGACATAGAGGTGAACCGGCGCCAATGCCAACATCCAGGCCGGAATCCACTGCAGATGGACGGACACTGCCAATACCATGAGCGCAATGCCGTTCACCGCTTGAATAAGCTTGCTCGTCCTCGCCACGCCCAGCAGCAGGGGCAGGGTCTTGACGCCTTCCACCCGATCACGCGCCAGATCTTTGAAGTCGCAAAAGACGGTATTCACGAAGTCGGAAAGCATCATGTAAACGAAGAAAAATACGGTTTGGCGCAAATCCTGAGCATCGACGAAACGGGAAGCATAGAGCATCAAAAAGCCCCAGAAGAATGCCGTGTAAAAGGCCTTGATGCCTGGAATGTCTTTCAGTCGCCGATAGGGTAGAAGTTCGCCGGCCAGTGTCCCGAACAGTGAGGTTCCGTACAGAGCCACCGCCAAAGGAAAGCAGAGGAGCAATAAAAACGCTTCCAGGCCGGAGAAAACCAAGGCTATGCCCGCGGCGGCTACGAATGCGGCCACGCCGAAGGCGGTAAACAGCGATTTTCTCGAAAGGGTCTTGGTGCGCGTCGACTCCAGGTTTCCATCCAGCCTGCCGACATCGGCGAGATGATCGATCAAATAACTGGAATACACACAGAGAAATGCGGACGAGACGAGAGGCAGCGAAATCTCGCCGGTATGGGCCAGGGACACCACCGACGTGACGCTGGCCGCGCCGAACGGCAGAACGAGGCCGAGATTGGCGGTATTTTCAAGAAACCTTCGGAAGCTGAACAACGGCTCCGGGTTCTCGGCAAATTTGGAGACTTGGTAAATCGACATAAATCCTCCCGAGTATTTTCATTTTTCGAAACGCCTGGCGTGTTGGGCTCGATGCGATCCGTGTGACCGTGAGCCCGGTGCCGAATACAAGGGAGGAATCATGCCAGCACGAATATTGTTCTATTTTTCAGTCACTTATCTGGCATATACAGCTATGGAAAGAAACCGGCACCGTTTGCCCAGCCGAACGGCATTTCCGGAAAAATGCCGTATCTCATTAAAAATCAAGGATTGTTAATGTGTTGGCCTCGACCAACACCCTGCTGGGGTGACTGCGCGGTAAAAGTCGGAGGACCGTCTTTCCGGGTCTCGGCATTCCAGATTCCGATGACATGCGGATCGATTTGTTCGCCTGCCCGCCTACCGCGCATCCGAATCTCTAGAGCGTTTTTCACCGCAGTTTAGCGGTGAGAATCGGGAACTTGGTAGGTCGGCAATCCTTTGCCGACAAAGCCCCTCACCGCCCCAATGTGTCGGCAACGGATTGCCGACCTACTGCACCTTCGGGGCGCTACGCCAAACCAGAAAACGCTCTAGCTCCACGCTCTAGTGTTCACCCTTTCAATCCGCTCGTGGCGATGCCCTGAATGAAAAGGCGCTGGAAGACCAGGAATATGATTAGTGTCGGAAGGGCGATGAGCACGGCGCCCGCCATCAGCATGGTCCATTCGACCCTGAATTCGTAGCGGAACATGGCGAGGCCGACCGGAAGGGTGAACCGGTCGCTGGTGGTGGTCACGACCAGCGGCCACAGGAATTCGTTCCAATTGCTCTGGAAGGTATAGATGCCCAGCGCCGCCAGCGCGGGCCGGGACGCCGGCAGTACCACCCGCCAAAACACTTGGAATCGGTTGCAGCCGTCGATGCGGGCCGCCTCTTCCAGCTGCTTGGGGATGGACTCGAAAAACTGCTTCATCAGGAAAATGCCGACCACCTGAACCATGGCCGGCGCGACCAGCGCGGTATAGGTATTGACCAGACCCAGGGCATTCAAGAGCATGAATTTGGGCACCAGGGTTACATGAGCGGGCACCATCAGCGTCGCCAGCAACAGGGCGAATAGGACGTTCCGCCCCGGAAAGCGCAAGCGGGCGAAGGCATAGCCCGCGAGGGCGTCGAAGAAAAGGTTCGCCAGCGTCACCGCCAACGCGACGCCGCCGCTGTTGAGCAGCCACCGGGCGAACGGAATTTCGGTCCAGAGCCGCCGATAATTCTGCAAGGTGAACTCGTCAGGAATGAGCTCGATCGGCCAACTGAAAACATCTCCCGGCGGTTGAAACGAGATGGACAGGGACCAAATAAAGGGGAGCGTGAAAATGCCGGTGGCCGCAAGCAAGAGCGCAAGGACGGCCGACCTCCGGATTGCGTTTCGAACGGTCCGAGATCTGTTCACGGCGCTTCCGGACGGACGATCTTCCGCTGCATCCGGGTGACGAGCAGTATGACCGCGAACAGCACCACGGCGGCCGCCGCGGCATAGCCGAAGCGGAAATACCGGAAGGCGCTGTTATAGATGAAATAGCTGAGCGTGGTGGTGGCATTGACCGGCCCGCCCGCGCTCATCATGTAGATTTGATCGAACACCTGAAAGCTGCCGATGATCCCGAGGGTCACCACGAAAAACAGCGTGGGCTTGAGGCCCGGCACCGTGATGTGCCGGAAGCGCGCCCAGGGACTCGCGCCGTCGATCCGGGCGGCTTCATAGAGCGAAGCCGGGATACTCTGTAGCCCGGCCAGAAACGCCACCATGAAATACCCCGAGGTCGACCATACGTTGAGCGCCATGATTGCGCCGAGCGCATATTTGGGCGATCCGATCCAGTCCGGCCCGACGATTCCGAACTGCGACAGGACGTAATTGAGCAAACCCGGCTTCGAGTAGATCCACAGAAAGATGATGGACGTCACTACCGAGGAAGTGATGGCCGGGATGTAAAACGCCGCGCGAAAAAATCCACGGGCCGGAATGTTCTGGTTGACGGCGAGCGCCAGCAACAAGGCCAAGAGAGTCTGGGCCGGCACCACGCCCAGAACATAGACCGTGGTGTTGCGCAGAGCGGCGAAAAACAGCTCGTCGCCCGTCAATTCGACGAAATTCGCGACACCGAGGAAATGCTGTTCGGGCCGAAAAAGATTCCAGTCGAAAAATGCGACGACGAAGATGAAAATCAGGGGGCCGAACACGAACAGCGAAAGAACGACGAGTCCCGGCGACAGAAAGAAAAATGCGGCCCAAGCCTCGCGATGACGCTCGGGCATGTCAGCGGGGCGGCCCGGACCGGCTTTGCGACTCATGGCCTCGGACATCGGCGTGAAACTGCCCTCCCCGTTCCACCCGGCGCTTCAAATCGTCCAGCGTCGATTGAACCGCGGCGCCGGTGAGAAAGATGGCTTGCAGCACGCTCTGGGTTTCGTCCAGGACGCGCTGGTTCACCCTGAATTGCCAAATCCGCGCATGATCGAGGCTTTGCAGAAAAACCCGCTTCAAGGGATCGCGCTCGATCTTCGATTCCAGCGCAATCGAGCGCCGGGCCGGCAGGCCGACATCGGATTTGACCCAGATGCGCCCGCCTTCGCGGCCGGTGAGATAACGAAGCAGCTGCCATGCTCGATCCGGGTTTCGGGTCCGCTTGGGGACGGCATAACCGGCCACGAACGCGACCGAAGCCGCCTTCTTTCCGGCGGGCAGCAAAGCCGCCCGATATGGGGTGCCTGCATGGGTCTCGTTCAGGAAATTCGCCGCCCAGAGTCCCGAGATCGCCATGGCGACGCGGCGGCGGCCGAAAGCGTCCATGTTCCAGGCCGCTCCGACGTCGGAAGGCATGACGGCGATGCCGTCCGTCTTCATCCGCTGAAGGAAACCCAGCGCTTCCGCGAAGGCGGGTTCGCCGAAAGCGGCGCGGCCTTGCGCGTCGAGATATTCGCCCCGGTTCTGCCAGACGAAGGGCAGCGAATATTCGAGGTCTTCGGCATGGCTGTATCCGTACTGGTCGACGCTGCCGTCGCCGTCGGTATCGCGGGTGAGCCGCCGGGCGTACTCGGCGAATTCTTCCCAAGTCCTCGGAGGTTCCGCGAGTCCGGCTTCGGCGAACATCGCCGGGTTGAAATAAAGCGCCAGGGTCGAATAATCCTTGGGCAATCCGTACAACGCGCCGTTGGAACGAAACGCATCGAGCAGCATCGGCTCGAAGTCGTCCGGAAAAAAGCCGGGGTCACGGACAAGGAAACCGTCGAGCGGCAGCAAAACGTCATACTCGACCAGCAGCGGAATCCAGAAAGCCTCGATCATCACCACATCCGGCGCGGTCCCGGTGGCTAGCATGAGCAGCAGCTTGTCCATGTAATTGGCCGTGATCGGCTCGTACCGGACCGGAAGGCCGGGATGCCGTTGCTCGAAAGTGTCGATGAACGTCCGCGTCAGATTTTCTTCGATCGGCGATGCGATCCAGCCGGTCAGACGGATCGAATCGGAATCCGGCCGCCCGCAGCCGAAGAGAAATGCCGCGATGAATACAAGAGTCGCTCGTAAAGGCATGATGCGGCTCATCGACTCGACCCACCTCCCTTGCGAGTTGCAACATGGCCAGCACCCACGTAGCTCTCTGACACAAGAATTCCGACAGCCGATAGATTTACGACCGCCGCCCGAATGTGAAGTTTTGCCCGGAGAAAATCTAATCGGTCCGGTCGGCCTGGGTAATCACCATGATCGGCCAATAGGTGTCGGTCGGATAACAATGCCAGAGCAGAGATTCTTCCATGAATTTGGCGAAGAGATTTCTTTCCGCATAAAGCGCCCCGTCGGCGACCCAAAAGCGAACAAACGGCCCGAACGATTCCGACGGATCGCCGGCAATATCCTCGAAATGGATCGATGCGCTATCCAGACAATCGTAGCGCGTGAAGTGCCGCTCCTGAACTTCCCAGAAATGGTTCCGGTATCTCGCCACGACGGATTTTTCCGGTCCTTGCCGGATGAAATTGCCACCGACCCGGAATAAAGGCGCTGGGCCAAGCGTTATGGCGTATCCCGGGTCACTGCTTTCGAATACGAGTCGAATCATGCTCCTGCTCCCGAATGGACTTTACTTATAGGCATCCGAGGCTGGACAAAGTTGTCGCCGTACTTGCCGGCCCGCCGTGACAGTCAACCCGAAAGGCTTTCGGATTTGTTCACGGCTTCCCTAAGCAGCGAATCGGTCTCGAGAGCCGGCGCTAAAGCCGGTAGATATACGATAAATTCGCTTCCCCTGCCGGGGCCTTCGCTTTTGGCTTCGACCCAGCCGCCATGCAATTCGACGATTTTCTGCACGATGGTCAGGCCCAGCCCCAGGCCTCCTTGCGCGCGGTCCAAGGTGCGTTCGGCTTGCGTGAAAAGCTTGAAGAGCTTGGGCAACAAGTTTTTCGGAATACCTTCGCCGGTGTCGCGCACCGAAATAATCGCTTCGCCGTTTTTCCGAGCGGCCGTCACCCAGATCGTCCCGCCATCCGGCGTATACTTCGCGGCGTTGTTGAGCAGATTGCCCACGACTTGCGCCAGGCGTATGGCATCCCCGTCCAGCCGCAGAGGGGCCTCGGGCAGCGTGAGCTTGAGTTCGTGATGGCGGGCCTCGATCAGCGGGCGGGTGGTTTCGAGCGCCAGCTCGATCACTTTATCCACTTCGACCGTGGTCTTATGCAAGGTGATTTTGCCCTGGACGATGCGGGAAACATCGAGAAGATCGTCCACCAAGTGCGCCAGTTGATTGACTTGCCGGTCGATGACGTCGCTCGCCCAGGCTAGCTTGGGATGGGGCAGACCGACCTTCTTCATCACCTTTACGGCGTTTCGAATCGGCGCCAAGGGATTCCGGAGCTCGTGCCCCAACATGGCCAGAAATTCGTCCTTGCGGCGGTCCGACTCGCGCAGCGCATCTTCCGCTTGCTTGCGCTCCGTGATATCCAGGAACGCCCCGATACATTGGCGGACCGTCCCATCGGCATCCCGCGAAAAAACCGCATCGCGCGACAAGCACCATATCCAACGGCCGTCCGCGGTTTTGAAGCGGTATTCGATTTCCGAAACGTCACCATCCGCGATGCGCGTAAGATTCTCCAGATGGGCGACGACTCGCGCCTGGTCGTCCGGGTGAAACAAGGCGAAAAACGCCGGCCCGGGCAGAGTCTTGAGATCATCGAGCGTATAGCCGGTGAGCCTCGTATACTGGGCGTTGATGAAGGTATCGGTACCGGTCTTTACGTCGTAGATGTAAAGACCGTTCAGGGAAGACATCAGCACCTTGCGGGCAAAGGTTTCGCCATCCTTGAGCTTTTGCTCGGTCTCCCAATGCTCGACGATTTCTCGCTTCAGCTCCTTCTCGCGATCGATCACCGCTTCGCGCGCCCGGGCCTCCGATTTTTTCAAACGATCGAGCACCAGGCTGAGCAGCATTCCGACGCTGAACAGCAGGAGCAAACGCAGTCTTTCGGCGGTTTCAGCGATATCCAGCGAATAACTGGGCTCGACCAAGAAGTACATGCCGACAAAAGTACTCAGGGCAGTGGCAAGAAGCCCCGGACCGAGCCCCCCGCGCCAAGCCGCCGGCAGTACCGCAACCAAAAACAGCAGCAGCGGCGGAGATCCGGCGAAAACCGGATTGAAAAACGCCAGAATGAGCGATACGGCCAAGGTGCCGAGTACCGCTATGACGTAGCTGTTCAACAAAAACCGTTTGATTTGAGTGCGCTCCCTGTTGAAAGCACTCCTTGCCGGTAAGTAGAGTTACCTAAATTGACGAACCTCGATAAGACCCCAAAGTTAAAGTAGAAGTTTCATCACTCGGGCCGATTTGCCCCCTTCTGACCGAAGTAATTGCACCGTTCCCGAAAATCCCGGCGGCGAGGTCGGCATTGCGCCACCCATTCGGCAGCTAATCGCCGCTCGCAATCTGCCTGATCATGTAATGGACCGCATCTCGAACGGCGTCGTCGCTTAAATCGGAATGGGCGCCTTTTTCCGGCATGCCCAAAAAACCTTTGGTCGCATGATCCGTCAGCAGCGACGGCAATTCCAGGGTCCGCGATTCCCAGGCTTCGGAATCGTCCAGCATGGGGGCCCCGTCTCGGCCGGAATCATGGCACTCGGCACAGAAGGCGCTATACACATACTTGCCGCGGGCGTAATCCGAGGGGCGGGATGCCGTCTGCATAGACGTTTTCGTCTCGGATTCCGCGCAGCTTGCCAAGATCAGGGCGAAAAAGACGACAGTAATCGGGCGTTTTAATACCATGCGCATAAGAAATCAACCAAGGTAAGGCTAAGTTAAGAAAGCTCTGAACAAATCCGCGCGCCGAGCATAACGCGCCTGTCGGGGAACGGCTCCGCCTGATCGCGACCTACGAGAGCCACATCGCTACAACGAAAAGGCCAGCATCCCTTGGAGCCGGGCGAACCGGACGCACCAAGCGAAGTTTGCCCGCTCAGCGAACCTGTAAATTCACCATGGTGATGTCGTCCGCGAACTCGTTCTCCCCGCTGAAGGTCCGCAGCTCGCTCATCAGTTTTCGAATGGTCGCTTCCGGCGATTCCGAGCGGTCGGCGGCGAAGATGTTGCACAATCGCGAAATGCCGAAGAATTCTCCCTGTTCGTTCTGCGCCTCGATCACGCCGTCGGTGTAGAGCAGCAATCGGTCGCCCGCCTCCAGAATGAGGCTTTTTTCCTCGAAAAACACGTCCCGCTTGACGCCGAGGATCAGTCCTTCCGCGTCCAGTTCGCTAACGGTCCAATCCCGCTGCCTCCGCAACAAGGCGCGGTTGTGTCCGGCGTTGGCATAGCGCAGCAGGCGTTCTCCGAGATCGTATTTCAGATAGAACATCGTGATGAAAAGCTCGGCCGCACTCAAATCCTCGTAAAGGAGATGGTTGAGTGCCCGCAACACCTCGGCGGCGCTCTGCGGAGCCGGATTGTCCGGCGTCCTTCGGGTCTCGGCTTTCAAGGTGCTGCGCATTTCGGTCATGATGAGAGCGGCACCGACGCTATGGCCCGATACGTCGGCCACGACGATATCGGCATTTCCATCGTAATGGAAGTAATCGAAATAATCGCCGCCGACGTGGCTCGCCGGGACGCAGACCCCGGCGATCTCGGCCATCGGAAGCCGCAGCGGTCTTTTCGGCAGCAGCGAGAGCTGAATGTGCTTGGCGATTTCGAGTTCGTGCCGTTCCTCTTCCGCCCGCCGGCGCTCGGTCACATCGGTCTGAATGCCGATGTAGTGGGTGACGACACCCTGTCCATCCCGCACCGGCGACAGCAGCAGCTCATTCCAGAAGGGAGTTCCGTTCTTCCGGTAATTTCGCAACACGACCTCGCAACTGGTTCCTTGCCTCAATGCTTGGCGAATCGTCTCTTTAGCGGCTTCTTCGGTTTCCGGACCCTGCAATATCTTGAGGTTTCGTCCCAGCAACTCCTCGCGCGAATAGCCGGTAATCCGGCTCAACGCCGGGTTGACGTAAATATTCGGGTAATGCGGCTGCCGGGCGTCGGCGATCACGATACCGACACTCGCCGCTTCGATGGCTCGCTCGCGCAAGCGCAGGGTATCCTCGGCTCGCTTGCGCGCCGTAATATCCAGATCCATGCCGCGCCATTTGACGACCTGGCCCTCGTCGTCGAATATCGGGGCGCCGGTGGATTCGGTGAAAACCTCGTGTCCGTCCCGGTGGCGGTAATGATTGATGAGCCTGTAAAAACCCTCGTGAACGCGCTCGGTCGGCGGCAAGGTCTCGGCCCAGTGTTGCCGATCCTCGGGAGTCAGGAGATCCAGGTAGCGCTTGCCGATGATTTCTTCGGGCTTCAAGCCGAGGATGGTATAGACCGAGCCGCTGCTGTAAACGTAACGGCCTTCCGGGTCCTGCTCCCACAACCACTCGCCGACCATCTCCGCGACTTGCCGAAAGCGCTCTTCGCTCTCCTGCAACGCTTCCTTGGCGCGCTTCTGCTCGGTGATGTCCCGCTGGGTCGCAAGATAACGGGTGACCTTGCCGGAAGCATCGCGGATCGGGGTGATCGTTTCGAGCGCCCAATACAGTTCGCCCGATTTTTTCCGGTCTTGAATCTCTCCCTGCCACTCTTTGCCGGCCCGAATCGTTTCCCACAGCCGCCGGTAAACCCCCTGCGGCGTCTGGCCCGACTGCAACAGCCGCGGGTTCAGACCGATGACTTCGTCGGCGCTGTATCCGGTCAGGCGGCAAAAGGCCCGGTTCACAAAGGTGATGCGACCTTCGAGATCGGCAATCATGATCGCGTTCGGGCTTTGCTCCACCGCACCGGACAGAATCGACAGGTATTCCTCGTTCTTTTTTCGCCGAGTCAAATCGTGGGTGATGCCGACGAATAAGCGGCGATTCCCTTGCCGAAGCTCGCCGATGGAGAGATACATCGGGAAAACGCTGCCGTCCTTGCGCTGACCGGCGACTTCGCGGCCGGTACCGATAATCTTCTTGATGCCGGTCTTGCGGTAATTGGCGAGATAGCCGTCGTGCTCTTCGTGATAAGGCGACGGCATGAGCCGGTTGACGTTCTCCCCGATCAGTTCCTCCCGTTTGTATCCGAACAATCGCTCGGCGGCCGGGTTGAGCAATTGAATAATCCCGACATCGTTAATGACGATGACGCCGTCGCTGATGGTGTCGAGTATCGCCCTGAGATTGGACTCCGTATCGAATACGCCGTCGCGCTTCTCGCACGGACCGATGCAGGTCAGGTGAAGAAGGTTCATACGGACGCCGTCTTCCTTTAGAGGCGTGAGTCTATACCGGGCACCAAATACCGTTCCGTCCTTGCGGCGGAACCGAGTCTCATTGGTATTGAAGAAACGTTCCTGCGCAACCGTCGTAGGCTTGCGATCCCAGCGGAGCGGCGTTGATTCCGCCGGCACCTCCAGTTCCGAAAACACGGATCGTCCCCGAAGCTCTTCTTCGGAATAGCCGAACAACTCCTCCGCTGCCCGATTCATGAAAACGACGTTGCCTGCCTCGTCGAGCATGCACACCGCGTCGTCGAAGCCGTCCAGCAAGGTTCGGGTAAACCGGTCTATCGACTTGAATCCGGACATCCCATCCGGAAACATCGATGCTGGATTGCTCTTTTTTTCCTTTGGCATATACCAACCTATTCAGACAAAACCATCTGTCCGTCCTGGATCTGAAATATAGCTAGCGATCAAATGACGCCAATCAGTGAATTCCCGCGTTCCATGTTGTCGGCGGCGATTTCGATGATTCGGAAAACCGCTCGAATTCCAGGCTGATAAGATAATTAGACCGGTCAACGCGGCTGATTGTGCTTTACCTACTTGGACCTATTATGACCGGTATGATTTCGAATCGAGAATTATCAATGACGGGATCGACTCCGCCTTAAATCGGCCGGAGACAACGCTGGGGACGGACATGAGGGCTGGGGTGAGTCGGCGCTCCATGCCGGGAGAACCTCGGTCACCCCTTCTTGCTTCGAGAAAGGCGGACCTTGACCAACGGTCCGCCGCGCTCCGACTTAATCTTTCAACTGAAAGACGGGACCATACTGCGTTTCGACGCCGAAGTCTTGCCACACGAAGGTAGGTTTCGTGATCGGTTGCGTAGGCAAGGGAAAGGTAATGACATCGACGAGGCCGGACGCGATACGGCCTAGAGTGTGCAACCCGCCTTTCAGAAACCCGCCGGAGAGCCCAAAAATGACGTTGGTTTCGTTCGTGGTATTGATCATGTTCTTGGGGAACTCGACCCATCCCATGGCCAGATTGCTCAGCCCCGAACCCAATTTCATGCCCACGTCATGACCGTAATTGTCCGAAGCCATCGACGCGGACGACATGACCAGCGCCGCCGTCGCCGAAAGGAAAATGGTTCTTATTGATCTCGACATGAGTGGCCCCTTGCTGGCAAACAGTGATTTTCGTGACCATAGCAACGAGAAAGTTCTTTCACCTCGAAGCTTCGCTTCGATCTTCCCGTGTTCCATGAAGCGTAGGCAAAGGTCCGTGTTTTTTCAAATGACACGCTTGCCGTCTTTCTTCACCAGGGAAGTTCGCGTCCGCGAAAATCCAGGAACCGCCCCGAGTCGCGGAGAGCGAAACCTTCGATCGTCCGCCGCATGCCTGCGACGCTTTCGGCCGGCGACGTCGGCGCGTTTGAACCGCCCATGTCGGTCTTCACCCAGCCGGGATGCAAAATCATCACACCTACCCCGCGGGGCTTGAGATCGATCGCAAGGCTCTTCATGGCGGCATTCAGCGCGGCCTTACTGGTGCGGTACATGATTGCGCCGCCGCTCGAGTTATCGGCCATGCTGCCCATGAGGCTGGTTATGGCGACCACCAACTTGCGCTCACTGCGCGAAACATGGGGAAGAAACGCCTCGGTCATCTTGACCGGCGCCTCCGCATTGATCTTCAGAACCCGCGCCCAAAGCTCGTAATCGAGCGCCCCAAGGACATTCCGGCCGGAGTCGCCGTAGATTCCGGCGTTATTGATCAACACGTCGATCGTTTCGGACGCCTGGGCGTGCGCCAGCGCATCGATCTGATCGAAATTTCCGAGGTCCAACTGATGGATGGAAACCGACGGATGATGGATGGCCAAACCCTGCAAATCCGACGCTTGCTCGGGACGGCGGCAACACGCCAGAACTTTCCAGCCCGCATCAGCGTATTGCCTGCAAAATTCGAGACCGATGCCACGATTGGAACCGGTTACCAGTGCAGTACCCATGCTGATTTCTCCTTTAGAACCATTTCATTGATTGCCCTGGCGCACGACAGCGGCGCCGTCCGTCAGACCTTGTAAAATGTTTGACAAATCCTTAACTTCAGCATCATTCAACATATTCCGACGCGGAGACCCTGATGCACACCGAAGAACGACGTCTGCTGACCAATTTCCTCGACCAGCTCAAGCAAATTAAAGTATCCAGCAAAGATCCGGAAGCCGACACTCTCATCAATCAGGCCACGGCACAACAACCCGATGCCGTTTATCTGCTCGTACAGAAAGCGCTGTTGCAGGAAAGAGCGCTGAATGCCGCCAAGGCCCAAATCGAGCAACTGCAAAATCAGATCAATCAATTGCAGGTTAAAAGCTCCCAAGCGAGCGGTTTTCTGGGTGCGGACCCTTGGGGCACATCCCCCAACCGGCCAGCGTCCATGCCGCCTGCCGGTGGACCGCCGGCATCGCCCCATGCTACGAATATGGCCGGACAAAGCTCCGCCATGAGTTTCTTAGGTACGGCGGCAGCGACTGCGGCCGGAATCGCGGGCGGCGCGTTTCTGTTCCACGGCATCGAAAACCTTTTGCACCACGGTTCCGGCGGCGGATTCCTCGATTCGGCATCGACTTCTCCTGAAAACGTCGAAAACATCACCATCAACGAGTACTACAACGCTGACGAACCGGCTTCCGATTCCGGCTTCGACGACTCCGGCGATGGATTCGACGAATATGACGACGATGAATCGTTGGACGTGTAGCGCTCCCGGTTGAACGCACACAAGCGGACATCCTTGCACCGCCGATGATCGAACCGGTCGCGCTCGACGATTTCTTCGTTAACGTCTTCTCGGCCGCTACGATCATCCTCGCCGGCGCCTCTTATGCCGCGCTTTTAGCCTGGGGCAAGCTGACGCGCCGTCCCGGATTCTTGATTTTGGCCTATGTCAGCTACGGCGTTCTGGCCGTCTCGGTTTGGCTGTTGGCGGAAACATCCCATTTCGAAGGCTTTTGGCGCATCATCGCCGGCCTCATGCTGATCGGCTACTTCGCCGCGCCTCAGGCGATCTGGCGGCTATGCACGGTCACTCATGCCGGCGAACACTCCGAACACGATCGTCCGATCATCAACCAACAACAAGAGGGGGAACAATCGTGAACACCACGCCTCTATGGGCATCCGAAACGTTTTGGAAGAAAACCGCCATCTGGGTGACGGCGGTTTCGTTTCTGCTGCTGATCGTCCTGACCTTCGACTCGATGGCCAAGGTGTCGGCCGGCAGCACCGCGCGCGTACCCGCCTACAGCGTCATCAACAAGAAGATCGATTACCGTCTCAACGCCAAGCTGAACCGCTACGTACCGGTTGTCGAAAGCGATGCGCCTCTGTTCGGCAAGACCTTGAGCGACGAAGAGGCGGAAAAGCTCGTGACCCTCGGCAAGAAGACCTTTCAGGCGAAGAACTGCATCAACTGCCATACGATTCTGGGGAACGGCGCCTACTACGCGCCCGACCTGACCAAGTCCTGGCTGGATCCGAATTGGGTGGACGAAACCAACCGCGAGACGCTGATGCTGGCTTTCCTCCAGGACCCGGCCGGCAACGCCAGGTCGTACGGCACCGGGCGCAGGATGCCCGACCTCGGCATCACCGAAGACGAGGCCAGGGGACTGATCGCTTTTCTCAAATGGACCGCGGCCATCGACACCAACGGCTTTCCTCATAACTTCAAGACCCTATACGCACAGGAGAACCAATAATGAGCGTCGGAGTCCTTGACAGTCGAAATCTCAATGGCGGACAAAAGCTCGCGGTGAAATATTTTATTGTCGCGATGGTTCTTTTCGTGGCGCAAATCCTGTTCGGCCTGCTCGCCGCCGTTCAGTTCCTCGCTCCCGGCTTTCTGTTCGAAACCCTGGATTTCAGCGTGAACCGCATGCTCCACATCAACGCGATGATCGTGTGGATGCTGTACGGGTTCATCGGGGCCGTCTACTGGTTTCTCGAAGAAGAGAGCGGAGTCGAGATCGTCGGGCTCAAGCTCGGGGAGATCGCCTTCTGGGTGCTGACGGCCGCGGTCGGCGTCGTCGTGCTGGTGTATCTGTTCCTGCAAATCGGCGCGGGCGACGATACCACCCGGTGGCTGATCAACGAAGGGCGCGAATACATCGAGGCACCTCGGTGGGCGGATATCGGCATCGTCGCCGTCATGCTGGTGTTCTTCTACAACGTCGCGGGCACCTTTTCCAAGGGCCGCTGGTCCGGCGTCTCCGGCGTGCTCACACTCGATCTGGTCGCCCTGGTCGGTCTCTATCTGGCGGGGATGTTCTACACCACCAACGTGACCGTGGATCACTATTGGTGGTGGTGGGTGGTCCATCTCTGGGTGGAAGCGACCTGGGAGGTGCTGGTCGGCTGCATCATGGCCTGGAGCCTGATGAAGCTCCTGGGCGCCCGGCGCAAGATCGTCCAGACCTGGCTGTACATCGAGGTGGCGCTGATGTTCGGTTCGGGCATCCTGGGGCTGGGCCATCACTATTTCTGGATCGGCACCCCCGAGTACTGGTTCCCCATCGGCGGCTTCTTCTCCGCCCTGGAGCCGATTCCGCTGGTCGCCATGGTGGTGCACTCCATCTATGACGCCGGCGTCCACAAGTTCAAGAGCACCAATCATCCCGCGCTGGGCTGGGTGATCGCGCACACTTTCGGCAACTTCTTCGGCGCCGGCGTCTGGGGCTTCATGCACACCCTGCCGCAAATCAATCTCTACACCCACGGCACTCAATGGACGGCTTCCCACGGCCATTTGTCGTTCTTCGGGGCTTACGCCACGATCAATATCGCCTTCTTCTATCTCGCGGTACAACAGTGGCGCGGCAATGTGTGGATGGGCGCCAATCTCGCCGACAACGGCTGGAAGTGGAAATGGTCGATGGTCCTCTTGAATCTCGGCGTGGTCGGCATGACCGTGGCCCTGCTCATCGCCGGCTACGAGCAATCGTTCATCGAACGTGCTATCGAAGGCTCGACCTGGAGCGGTTATTTCGCCGCCCAGACCCACCCCTGGTTCACGCAGGCCATGTTTTGGCGGCTGATTTTCGGAATCGTCACCGCCGTCGGCCTGGTTCTGCTGATCTGGGATCTGGCGACCATCGGCGCTCGCGAAACCCGGCCCGCGCTGGTCATCGAACGGCCCGAAGAGCCGGGAATCAAGGCGGCTGTTGTGGAAACGGCGTAATTCCCGAGGGCATTCAAATGAACGTTCGCTGTAGGGCGGGTTAGCCCTTCGACAGGCTCAGGACAGGCCCTTCGACGAAACTCAGGACAGGCTCCGCGTAACCCGCCGGTGTGGGGTTCTTCGGTGGGTTACGGCCTTCCGGCCTAACCCGCCCTACGAGGCCCGCGAGCCCGCCCGCTCGATCAAAGCCGCATCGGCCTCGCCGAACCCGCCGTCGATGAGACGCAGCATCGCTTTCTCGGCGGCCGGCGAAAACGCCCAGCAACGGCTCAGGGTTTGCAGCAGTTCGGCTAACTCGTCCCCGGCTGCGGACGACAGCGTTTCATGCGGCGCCTTCCCTTCCCGGCGCAAGATGCACTCGATCAGAATCGCGCCCAGGAAGCGCAGGCTGTGAATCACGTGGGTATTCATGTCGCTGATCAGGTAATCGAACTTCTCCGCAAAAACCTTATCGCCCAGATAGGGACTGAATAAACCCTGCCGAACCGTCTCCCGAAGCAACCCGAAAAATTTCCTCTGTCCGTCGTGGACATTGGGGTCGTGGAAGAACTTGAAGGCATGTTCGAGGTCGTGCACGAAAAAAGCGAAACCGTTCGGCTTCTTGAGAACCGGCCGCAAGAGCCGCGGATAATCGGCCACGACCGTGACCGGCCGCCGGCCCGTCGCCTGCATCTCAAGGACTTCTCCGGGCGGCGGAATCCGCTCGGTCAGCAGTAGGGGCCATTCGCCGCGCAACCACGCCGAGAGCGCCACCGAAGCATTCGGGATAAGACCGAAAAAGTGATAACGCTCGATCCGATCGACCAGCACCCGCTCCAATTCGCTTCCGGCCGATCGGTCGAAATCCGCCAGCCAACTTGATGCGTCCGGCCTCGGATCGCTCTTGACCTTGCGCGAAGCAAAACGCGGTCCGTGCAATGCAATCAGCCAGGTAAAGAAATACAGCGCCGCATAGGCGGCATCGCTCAAGCCCCCGGAACGCCAACGTGCGGTCAGTTCGGGAATTCGGGCCGATCGGTCGGAGAAATTCTGCACTCGCGGTCTCGTGATATGCCAATTTGACCTTATTGTCGGCCAGACGCCTTTTTCGACAAAGGATTGTCAACCCACGCTTCTTGGATCAGCTCAGGGGAGAGCCGTGGCGAGGCGAAAAACATATCGAAATGTCCGTGCTGAGTTTTCTGCCAAAAAGAGTAAGAAACATGGAAAAACGAAAACAACTAAAACTAAGACATATCATGCCCTGGTGCCTGGTAGCCCTGTTCGGCCGGGCCGAAGCGGCAAGGAGGAAAAGCCGCCTCCTCGCCCGCGATATCGCTTGCCGCCGCGACATCGAAGAAAGTCGCGCTGCGACTCGTGGGGCTGCACTCCACCAACGGCACCTTCGCCATCAAGGACAGCGCCGGAAACCTTAAATCCGTCACGATCTATGTTCAGGACGGGCGCGCCCTGCCGACCCCGAAAACCGTCACCAGCGTAGACATCTCTCCCGGTCAGCGCTTCGACGTGTTGACGACACTCCCCACCACCAGCGGAACCTGGTATCCGCAAGTCACTTACAAACGGCTGCGGGACAATTCTCCCTATGCCACCGTCTACGGGAAGATAACGTTTTAACAAATCTTCCTTCTCCGATTTATTCCAAATCGCTTTCAATAAGGAGCTCATTTTTGTAGGGTGGGTTAGGCCGTGAGGCCGTAACCCACCGAGCGACCTCGAATCGGTGGGTTACGCTGCGCTAACCCACCCTACGATTAAAGTTCTGGGGGAAACCGAGAGCCAATCGTCCGGGTCGTTGAGCCGAGAAACGCGCTATCCGTTACTGCAATAAAGCCACACTCTCGAAATAACGGCGCTTGATCGCCTGGGCGAGCTGATGCACGGCCATGGCGTAGTGGGTGCTGTGGTTGTAGCGGGTGATCACGTAGAAGTTTTGGTGACCAAGCCAGTATTCGTCGCCGGAGTCGGCGCTGAGGCGGAGCAAGCGCACCGTGGAATCGCGGCCTAAGGCGGCGACGGGTTGAATGCCGTAGCTCGTCAAAGCGGCCAGGGAATAGCGGGTATCGAACCCCGATTCGAGATTTCTGGCCATGGCGCTGCCCCGGGCGGCGGTCACCACCGGTTCGCCCGGCCGCCAGCCGTGGGCTGCGAAATAATTGGCGATGCTGCCGATCGCATCTACCGGATTCCACAAATCGCGGTGACCATCACCGTCGAAATCCACCGCCCATTGCAGAAAACTGCTGGGCATGAATTGGCCCAGACCCATCGCGCCGGCATAAGAGCCTACCGGATAGAACGGATCGACCCGTTCGTCCCGTGCCATCAACAGGAACTTTTCCAGTTCGGTCTTGAAATAGTCTCCCCGGCGCGGGTAATCGAACGATAACGTGGTCAGCGCATCGATCACCCGATGGTTGCCCACATTGGCGCCGTAAATCGTCTCCACTCCCATGATCCCGAGAATGTACTCGGGCGGCACGCCGTACAGCGCGCCGGCACGCTCCAACGCCGAAGCATGACGGCGCCAGAAGGCGGCCCCGCTGGAGATGTGCTTCTCGGTAAGAAACTTGGAGCGGTAGCGCGACCAGGCTCCGGGGCGCGGCTGTCCAACCGCATCGGCCTGTTTACCCAGGTAATCGAGCGTCCACTGTTTACGCTTGGCTTGCGAAAACACGCCGCTCAGATACTCGCGGGAAAATCCGTGCCGGCTGACCATGTATTCGATGAACTGTTGAAGCGCCGGGTAGCCGGCGTAATCCCCGGTGATCCGGAATGCCCGGTAATGACTGCCTCCGGATGAACTGCGGATCGAAGGGTAGGATGATTCGGGCCTACGCCGCGCAGCCGCGGAGGCTTGTGCGGACGAGTTCCGGGATAGCCGGGTCGGAGGAGAGACATTGGCCTTACCGATTTTTTTCGGCGACTTCGCGGGCGGCCGGCTAGCACAGCCGGCTACCAGAAGTGCCGCCAATAACAATAGGACCAAGGGTTTCAGCTTTACGGTCATGGGCGTTTCGGAACGGGGAGGAGCACGGGTTGGAGGCTACATATCACACGTAGGATTACCTATTTGTCAACGGCCATGCACAAACAGTCTCTCGGCTTATTCTTGGCCGTGCTCCTCCCCGGCCGCCGAAGCGCAGCTTTCGCCGCTCGGAAACAAGGAAGCTCTGATTAAGTTTTTCGATGGGCTCAGGACAGGCTTGTCGAATGCTCTCGTGAGCCTGTCGAAGGGACATGAACGGAATTCACTTATTCAGAGCTTCCTTAACTGTAGACGTTTGCGCTCTTCCCTCCGGGTGGATTGCACTGGCCACTGCGCTCCCTGATTAGGCGACAAAAAAGCCGTTAATCGAAAACGATTAACGGCCTCGTAAAATGATTTGGATCGACGAACTGCCGATCCGTTATTTATTATTAACCCGGCCTATAAATATAGGCCGGGTTAATCCGGGGCAGGGATGCCCCGGCGCGGCGACAAGCCGCGTGAGCCCAGGCCGGGCGTGTACCGGGCCTGGGCGGCGGCCCGAAATACCAGGAGGGTATTTACGGGCCTGATTAATAATACCTAAACGCCGAAATTCTTCTCGACGAAATCCCAGTTGACCAGGTTCCAGAATGACTCGACGTATTTCGGACGGGCGTTGCGATAGTCGATGTAGTAGGCATGCTCCCAAACGTCGCAGGTGAGCAGCGGCGTTTGATTGCTCGTCATTGGGTTGCCGGCGTTGCTGGTGCTGACGATCGCGAGACTGCCGTCTGCGTTCTTCACCAGCCAAGCCCAGCCCGAACCGAATGTGCCGATGGCGCACTTGGTGAATTCTTCTTTGAACTTTTCGAACGAGCCGAACGATTGATTGATCGCGCCGGCCAATGCTCCGGCGGGTTCTCCGCCGCCGTTAGGTTTCAGGCAATTCCAATAGAACGTGTGATTCCAGACTTGAGCGGCGTTGTTGAAAATACCGCCCGAGGATTTCTTGATGATGTCTTCCAGGGACAGATTCTCGAATTCGGTCCCGCCGATCAGGTTATTGAGGTTGGTGACATACGTCTGATGATGTTTACCGTAATGGTATTCGAGAGTTTCTGCAGAGATATGCGGCTCCAACGCATTCTTGGCATAAGGTAACGGGGGAAGTTCATGAGTCATCAGATTCTCCTTTTGTCTATTGATAAGATCAGCACACCCAATCGTGTCGACGGGTGAAATTCCAACTTAAATAGTAGGGAATATAGTCTAACATCCGAAAGGCAACGCAAAAAGCATGTGAAGCATCGATCGACATGTCCGTCCTCTTTTCCTTTGACAAAAAAAAGAGCTTCCCATGAAGCTCTTTTTCGGAATACCTGATTCTCAGGTCGATTTCGGACCATCGCTGTTTTTACCTCTCAACAGGTGGATTGGCCATTCTCTTTAGACTTTAAATCTTGTGGTTACCGGTCCATTGCTGGACTTGCGCCTTCCAGCTTCCGTCCGCTTGACGTTTCAATACACTGTAAAGTACCCCGTCGTAGCGATACTTCATCACTTGCGACGGACCTTGCAGCGTCTTGATGTCGGACAACTTCGTCGTTGCGACGATGGTATCGTCCTTCTCGCCGCGCACATCGACGACATCCATCGCATAAACGCCTTTCTGAATCAGTGTTTGCCAAAACGCGCGGATTTCGCCGACACTTTTCGATACTGAACCGTTAGGCTGTACCAGCATTGCATTATCGGCATACAAAGACAGAATCTCGTCGACTTTGCCTTTGGCGAAAGCGGCATTCCACTTTGCAATACTGGACTCCGCAATTTGTCTAACATCTTCGGCTGCCTGGGACGCTCCCGTTCCCGAGGCGGCGAATAATGCGACTATCAGTCCTAAGCTACGTCTCATGTGACCACCTCCTGAGGCTAAAACTTTTTGCCCACGACTGTAGACTATAGAGCAACAAAGTTGGTTTACAATATCTAATAACCTTTACGAATTGTTTCCATAATTAAAATTATCAACTCGGATCACCATGGATAAATTGACTAGCATGTTGGTATTCACCAAGGTCGCGAAAGCCGGGAGTTTCGCTTCGGCTGCCAAAGAACTCGGACTGTCCCGAGCCATGGCGACCAAGCACGTGATGCAATTGGAAAACGGCCTCGGAATCAGGCTGTTGAACCGCACGACCCGAAACCTCAGCCTCACCGAGGTTGGAATGGTTTATCTGGAACGCTGCCTGCAGATTCTCGACGAAATGGAAGAAATGGAAATCGCCGTCACCCGGTTGCAAACGGAACCCCGCGGAACTCTCAAGGTGAATGCGACGCCGTTCTTCGGCGCGTACCATTTGGCACCGGCGATAGCCGCCTACATGGAGGCGTTTCCGGAGGTGAACGTCGAGCTGGTGCTGCAGGCGGGCTATATCGATTTGATCGAGGAAGGATTCGACCTTGCGATTCATCTCGACGAAATGCGCGATTCCAGTCTGATCGCCCGCAAGCTGGGCAGCTCTCAGCGTATCGTTTGCGGCTCGCCCCAGTACTTCAATAAGCACGGAATACCCAAGACGCCGGACGATCTCCGTAAGCACAACTGCTTGACCAACTCCAGCTTGCCGCCGCGCGACCAATGGCAGTTCAGCATACCCGGCGGCGAAACCACCGTGGTCAAGGTCACCGGCAACATGGAAGCAAATGTCGCAGATGCCTTGCGCATGGCCGCGATCAACGGTCTGGGCTTGGTGTTGCTGCCGACTTATATGGTCGGCCAGGACATCCGCAAAGGCAGACTGAACCCGGTGCTCACCGATTACGTACCGGCGCCCTTGGAGATTCATGCGGTTTACCCGCATCGCAAGCACTTGTCGGCCAAAGTTAGAACCTTCGTCGATTTCTTGAGCGAACGGTTTCATCCGAAACCCTACTGGGAAGACTGGGCGGATGCACAGGAATAAGCGCTGCATTCGGATCGCGGCTCTCGACCGAGACCGCATCACCTTCTTCCACGGCAGATATCGACGATGGCGCTTGAAATCGAACGTAAATTTTTGGTCCTAAACGACAGTTGGCGCAATTCGGTCAGGGATTCCGCCTATTTTCGTCAGGGGTATCTCAATAACGAAATCCATTGCTCGGTCCGGGTGAGGGTTTGCGGCGACCGGGCTTGGCTCAACATCAAGAGCGTTACCATAGGTACCCAGCGGCAGGAGTTCGAATACGAAATTCCGGCAAACGACGCTCACACCATGTTGAGCACCTTGAGCCGCAGGCCCCTAATCGAAAAAACCCGGTACTTCGTCGACGTGGGGCCCCATACATGGGAAATCGACGTTTTCGAGGGCGACAACACCGGCCTCGTGGTCGCGGAAATCGAACTGGGAAATCCGGACGAAACGTTCGAGAAACCCGGCTGGTTGGGTGAAGAAGTGACTTACGATCCGCGTTATTACAACACGAGTTTGTCGACGAACCCCTATAATAGCTGGCAAGATTAAGTCCAGCGGAGGAGCGTTCCTCCGTCGTTCTTCCGGACTCTCAACGGAAATTTGGCTTCCTGGCCGCCGGGGTCGGCAATATGACGACTTTTTTCTTCATCGTGCTGCTATTCGCCGTCTTGATCTTGGCGGCGACGTTCGTCGGGAGAAAATTGCCGAAAACCCATGTGGCCGCCAGCCGGATCCGCCTTAGCGCCCCGCCGAATAAGGTTTGGGACATCATCAATGATTTCGAATCTTACGCGACGTGGCGGCCGGGATTGCACCGTACCGAGCGCGGTCCCGATATCGACGGGCTGCCCAGCTGGTACGAAATCTGTTCCCAGCATAGCCGAGTACATTTTCGAGTAGTCGAACGTAAACTGCCTTCACGCCTCGTCACCAAAATCGTCGGCGACGACCTTCCCTTGAGCGGTACTTGGATTTACGAACTCGAAGAAGACGGCGACGGTACCGTTTTGACCATCACCGAGCAGGAAAACATCCATAATCCGCTACTTCGATTCTTCGACCGTTTTGTAATCTGTTATTACGGCGTCATGGATGTCTATCTGATTGCCCTGGCGATTAAGCTAGGCGACTCGGCCAGACCGCAACACCTCAGCCTCAAAATCGACGATTCGAGCATGACCGCCTGATCCGTCGGCATAAAGACGCGCCACGTGATTCGGAGACGGCTGTCGTGAGCGGATATCGATCACGCCGGCGACCTCATCGCTCGCCCAAAATAATCGAAGCGCCCTAGTTGACAGGACTTACAAGCCGGGCATAAAGTATTGACCCGATACCAAAAGCAGCGGCCGGGCGTTCCCGCATGCCCTGCTGCAGCCTGAAAAGTATCGATAGGGCCCCGTTTTCCGGGTTCCAAAACGGGCTTCTTCGTATTCTAAACGCAGAAACCGCAATGACCTTATACCTTTTATCGGCATCTGCGGCAACTCTGGCTCCTAACAACCCCTGGCCATTGAAGGCCAGCTTATAACCGGATTAGGGTGAAAAAAATGAATGTCGAGAACCAAGCAGTAAAGAAAGATTATTTCTGGATTTATGTCGCTCTCGCAACGATCGCGCTGGTCGGCGTCATCGCGATGGTGAAGTTGAGTGAAAACGACAAATACGACCCGATTCGCCAGCAACTGTCCGAAGAGGCGGCCCAAATGAATATCCGAGTTTTGAACTAATCGTCGCCTCGTATTACGAGACCACCATCAAGAGGTCACCTTCATGAGAACAAGAGCGTTAAGTTCCAAATTACTTTGCGTGTTGGCCGCCGTCTTCTTTTCCTGCGGCACGGCGTTTGCGGCCGAATATATAGAGCGAACCCTCATGGGAAATACGATACCGGCGCAAAAATGTGCCGTAAAGGACGAAGCCTCGCAAAAAGCTACCGATAAGTACACCATCGACAAATTCACAAGACGGTTCTGCGAAACGCAAGGCTACGGATGGTATGTTTCCGAAGCTAAAGACCAAGGGAAGCTGGTTTGCGAGGAATGCAGCGGCGATGCCTCCGGAGCAGGTAAATACAGATGCCACGTGGAGGATATCGTCGTAGCCTGTAAGCGCCTCAAACCGGGCTCGGTAGGGCTGTTTCCCGGAGAAGGTTAAAAAAGGTTAAAACCGATCGCCCCCGCTGAACTCGGCAGTCAGGCGAAAGCTGCCATCGGTTCAGCGGTTTCCGGCGATATGCCGCAATAATATCGCCAATATCGCCTGACGTTTGCCTTTACCCCCTCGTCGACGGCGATGACAAACACCTAGAATACTCGGGCAAAGGCTTCAAGCCGAGTTCCCAAGCCCATGCCCAAGCCCCTGGTCTGCCAGACAAAGCAAACTCTCCTTCTAACAAAAGCGAGACGAGAATGGCGCCAGGCGCGATCAACCGACCTGTTCGACGAACGTCCGACAACGGTTCGGCGCGTATCAGCCTAGAATTGACCGCTTTCCAGGGCGGATATTCTTCCATCACATCAACCCTTTACGCGTATTCGACGCATCACAGCGCAAGTTTTAATCTGTGGTGCCATTTTCCGTTAGAATTACGCGCCCATCGCTTCACCAATTTGCCTTAGTGTGCTGCCGCCCATGAATATCGTGCTGCTCGGCATCGTCGCCTACATCCTGGTCCAGCTGCTGATCGGCATGCTGGTGTCCAGACATATATCCAGCGAGGACGATTATCTTTTAGCCGGCCGTAGGCTTGGGCTTAAGCTAGGCACTTTCACGGTTTTCGCCACCTGGTTCGGGGCGGAAACCTGCATCGGGGCCGCCGGATCGATCTACCAGTCAGGACTTTCCGGCGGGTCTGCCGATCCTTTCGGCTATGCCGCTTGTCTCCTTCTGATGGGACTCTTTTTCGCGGTGCCCCTTTGGCGCAGAAAACTCACGACTTTGGCGGATTTGTTCCGAATCCGTTATTCCCCCAAAGTCGAGCGGCTGGCGGTGCTTATGCTCGCCCCGACGTCCATCATGTGGGCCGCGGCACAGATTCGTGCGTTCGGACAAGTCATTTCGGCCTCTTCCGATTTCGAGGTCGAAATCGCCATCACGATAGCGGCGACGGTGGTCATTATTTATACGGTTTACGGCGGTTTGTTCGCCGATGTCATCACCGACCTGATCCAGGGCATCGCGCTCATCGTCGGCCTTGCCGTTCTTTTTTACGCCGTAACCAAGGCCAACGGCGGCTTAGCAGAAAGTTTCGGTGCGATCGAGCCATCTCGACTCAGGCTGTTCGGCGGCGGCGAGAAACCACTGCTGGAAGTGATTGAAACTTGGGCGATACCGATCACCGGCTCATTGTTCGCTCAGGAGCTGTGCGCACGCATCCTGGCGAGCCGCTCCCATCATGTCGCCCGAGCGAGCTGTCTGGCGGGAGGCGGACTGTATCTGCTGGCCGGATCGATTCCGGTCTTTATCGGACTGCTCGGCGTTCACCTGCTGCCGGAACTCGAAAATCCGGAGCAGATCCTGCCGAGACTCGCGCAAGAGCACCTCTCCACTTTTGCCTACGTGCTGTTCGCCGGAGCCCTGATTTCCGCGATTCTCTCGACCGTGGACAGCGCCCTCCTCGCCGCCTCGGCTCTGGTTTCCCACAACCTCGTGATCCCTTTGGCGGGAAACGTATCCGAATCCGGCAAGGTCCGCATTGCCCGCACCGGCGTGTTGATCTTCGGTATCGTGGCCTATGTGTTGGCGCTCTACGCCGAAGGCGTGTATGCGCTTGTGGAAGAGGCGTCAGCCTTCGGCGGCGCACCGATTTTCGTCGTCATCCTGCTCGGCTTGTTCACTCGCATCGGCCAAGCCAAAAGCGCTGCCGCAGCGCTGGTCGTCGGCATGACCGTGTGGCTGATCGGCAGTTATGCGCTGGAGCTGGCGACCCCTTATCTGGCATCTCTGGCGGCCAGCTTAATAGCCTATCTTTCCGTGGCC
This sequence comes from Methylocaldum sp. RMAD-M, assembly GCF_017832375.1. NCBI lineage: Bacteria > Pseudomonadati > Pseudomonadota > Gammaproteobacteria > Methylococcales > Methylococcaceae > Methylocaldum > Methylocaldum sp. RMAD-M. The sequence continues at coordinate 52,374 of NZ_JAFIBZ010000008.1, forward strand.
GTTTGGGAAAATCGTACCTTGAATACGGCTGCTGAAGCCTCCACATGATGTGAAACCATGTTAGACCAACAACCCCCCACTCGATATAACCAATTCCTGAAGATCGCCACCTGGTTCGAAGGCGGCCTGATTCTCCTTGCCTACGTGATAGGCTGGGCGGTTTCGATCAATCCGTTGGCGCATATCGGATTCAGCCCGATGGCCTTGGTTTTGGGCATCGTGGGCACATTGCCCCTCTATTTGCTGTTTGCCCTGTCCTATAACCTGCCTTGGAGCGGCATGCGTGCGGTAAAGAACTTCTTGGTAGAAAAACTAGGGCCTTTTCTGAGCCGCTATCGCTGGCAAGAATTGCTGTACCTGGGCTTTTTGGCCGGCATTTCCGAAGAAATCCTGTTTCGCGGCCTGCTTCAGCCCTGGTTCGAACAAAACTGGGGATGGATAGGCGGCATCGCCTTCAGCAACTTGGTATTTGCCCTGGTGCATTGGGTCACGCCTCTTTATGCACTGCTTGCCGGACTTACCGGCGTTTATCTCGGGATCGCGCTCGATTTCGGCGGCGAACGCAATCTGGTCATCCCCATTCTCATCCATGCCATCTACGACTTCCTGGCTTTCATCGCCGTGGCACAGACCTACCGTCGGGAAAAAAGCCGGTCGTTCTGATCCGCTGGTTACTCGGGCCCATGTGTCGGCAAAGAATTGCCGACCTACGTCTGGCCGAGAATTCCCGCGCCGGCGTATCGCGGAAAGCGCACTAGGCCCGGCTATCGTGTATCGGCGCTTCGCGGTACTTGAGGGGTGCCCCCGAACGGTCGGACGAGACGGCCAGGATTTCGGCGATGATGGACAAGGCTACCTGTTCCGGCGTTTCCGCGCCGATGTCCAGGCCGACGGGACCGTGGAGGCGACCTAGTCGAGCTTCATCTAAGCTCAAACCGTCTTGGGCCAATTCTTCGAGCATCTTTTGAGTGCGCTTACGCGGACCGAGCATGCCGATATAAGACACTGGCGAATGCAACAAATGGGCGAGAATGGCCCGGTCGCGATGATAATTGTGATTCATTACCACCGCCGCGCCGGCTCCTTCGAGCGAAATCTCGTTCGCCACGGCGTCGGCCCGGCACAAACGCACCTCGTCCGCCATCGGAAAGCGCTCCCGTGCGGCATACGCGGGGCGGCCATCGACTACCGTGACATCCCAGCCCAGCCGTTTGGCCAGATCCGCCAAGGGAATCGCGTCATGGCCGGCACCGAAGATGATCAAAGCCAACGGCGGCCGGATCGCCTCGACGAAAATCTCGAGCTCGCCCGAACCGCTGCCGTAAGTTTTTAGTTCCGATCGGCCGCTGCTCAACACCATCCGTGCATCGTCGACGATTCGCTCGGCATACGGGCTTTGTCCAAGTTCTCCGCCGATGGCGTTATCCGCGCCGATCCATAGACGCTCACCCGATCGGTGACGAAGATCGCCTCCGCAGCCGACGACCACGGCCACCGCTAGCGGTCGGCGTGATCCGAGACTATTTTCGACGGCCTGAAGATAGGCAGGAATCTCCCCTTGCAACAGCGGTTCGACCAGGATGCGGATTACGCCGTTGCAGCCCAGCGCCAGTCCGAACACCAAATCCGCATCGGAGGTATGGTCGTAAGTGACGACTGCCGGCCGACCGTCCGCGGCAATGTCTTCGGAGCGGGCGCAGATATCGGCTTCCAGGCAGCCGCCGCTGACACCGCCGACCGTCGAGCCGTCTTCCAGAATCAGCAGGCGCGCGCCGGCACGCCGATAAGTCGAGCCTTTGGCCTCGATTACGGTCGCCAATGCTCGCGGCTTTCCGCCGTCCTTAAGTGCGGCCAGAATGTCCTGCAATTCCTTGCTTTGCGACATGGGGATTTCCCTTAAGCGGTTTTGAGATCGTGCCTGGACAAAGGCAGCGATCGGATGCGTTTACCGGTCGCAGCGAACAGTGCATTGGCAACGGCCGGAGCCAGCGGCGGCACCCCGGGTTCGCCCACGCCGGACGGCGGCTCCCGGCTAGGTACGATGTGCACCTCGACCGCCGGCATCTCGTCGATCCGCAAGATCGGATAGTCGGTGAAATTGCTCTGCTCCACTTCGCCTTTGTTCAGAGTGATTTCCCCGTAGAGCGCCGCGGAAAGCGCCCAGACGATGCCGCTTTCCATTTGCGCCGCGATGGTGTCCGGGTTGACCACTTGGCCGCAATCGATGACACAGACGACCCGATGCACTCTGGGTTGTCCGTCCTCCACCGAAACCTCGGCGACTTGCGCCACATAGCTGCCGAACGAGGAATGCACGGCGATGCCGCGCCCGCGGCCTTTCGCGAGGGCCGAGCCCCAGCCGGCTTTCTTCGCCGCCAGTTCGAGGACGCCCCGATGCCGGGGATGTTTCGTCAGCAGTTCATACCGCAACCGGTACGGGTCCTTGCCGACGGCATGCGCGACTTCGTCGATGAAGCTTTCGACCACGAATGCGGTATGCGAATGACCCACCGAACGCCACCACAGCACCGGAATGTCGAGCTTGGGACTGTGCAGATCGACGCGGATGTTCGGAATCGCATAGGGCAGATCGGCCGCTCCTTCGACGGATGACACATCGACTCCGTCCCGCACCATTGCACCTTCGAACGGCGTCCCGATGGCGATGGATTGGCCGACGATGGTATGGGTCCAGGCGACCAGCCTGCCTTTCGCATCGAGGCCTGCGGTCAGCCGGTCGTGGAAGGCCGGGCGATAGTAGCCGCCCTTGATGTCGTCCTCGCGGGTCCAAACCACCTTGACCGGTTTCTTCACCGCCTTCGCGACGTGCACAGCCTCGCTGACGAAATCGGACTGCGGGTTTCCCCGCCGACCGAAACCGCCCCCGAGAAAGGTTGTGTGAAGCTCGACCTGTTCCGGCTTGAGCCCTGCGATGGCTGCCGCCTGGTTGCGGTCGGCTGTCTGGAACTGGGTGCCGGTCCAAATCTCGCAGCGGTCCTCGCGAAGATCCACCGTGCAGTTCAAGGGTTCCATGGGAGCGTGGGCCAGATAAGGCACTTCGTACTCGGCGCTGAACGGTTTGGCGATTTTGGCGAGAATGCCGGTTGCATCGCCTCTTTCCTTGGCCGGAAGCCCCGACATCCTGGCCAATCGGGCGAAATCCTCGCGAAGCTTCGCGGAAGAGAGATCGGTATTCACCCCGCGATCCCACACGATCTCCAAAGCATCGCGTCCCTTCTTGGCCGACCAGAAATCCTTAGCCACCACGGCGATACCGGACGGAACCTGAACCACGTCCACCACACCGGCAACGGCTTTGGACTTGGCGGCATCGAAGCTCTTCACTTTGGCGCCGAACACCGGCGGCCGCGCAATCAGGGCGGTCAACAGCCCCGGCAACTGCACGTCCATCCCGAATTGGGCCGTGCCGTTGGTCTTGGCCGGCGTATCGAGACGGCGGGTCGGCTTGCCGATCAGCTTGAACTGCTTGGGATCTTTAAGTTTAACTTGGGCCGGCATCGGCAGCTCGGCGGCCTTGGCGCTCAATGCACCGTAGGACAGGCGCCGCCGGGTCGGCGTATGGATGACATAGCCGTTCTCGGCACGACAGGAATCCGGCTTGACCTTCCAGGTATCGGCGGCGGCCTGAATCAAAAGCGTCCGCCCGGCCGCACCCACCTTGCGGAGCTGCTCCCAGGAGGTCGCGACGCTCGTGCTGCCGCCCGTAGCCTGTATGTTCCAGACGGTATGGTTGTAAACCGGCGCAACCGGAGCGGCTTCGACCCGGACCTTGCTCCAGTCGGCCTCCAGCTCGTCGGCCACCAGCATCGCGAGCGAAGTGTAAACGCCCTGCCCCATTTCGGACTTGTTGATCAGGATCGTGACGGTTTCATCCTCGCCGATGCGGATGAAGGCATTGGGCGGATAAGTTTTGGCCGGATCTTCCGCCGCCATGGCGAACTTCATGGTGCGCGGCAGATAAAAGGCAATGACCAGGCTGCCTCCGAGCGCTGCGGACGATTTGAGGAATTGCCGGCGTCCCGGATTGGCGGGTTCGATGCTCATGGCTAAGCTCCTTTTGCCATATCCGCGGCCCGGCGTATCGCCTTGCGGATGCGTTGATAGGTTCCGCAGCGGCACAAGATGCCGGACATTGCGCTATCGATATCGGCATCGCCGGGATTGGGATTTTTTGCGAGCAGCGCAGCGGCCGCCATGATCTGGCCCGACTGGCAGTAGCCGCATTGCGGCACGTCCACTTCGATCCAGGCTTTCTGTACCGGATGATCGCCCTGTGCGGACAAGCCTTCGATGGTCGTCACCTGTTTGCCGCCCACGCTGGACACCGGGGTGATGCAGGCGCGAGCCTGTTCGCCGTCGACATGTACGGTACACGCGCCGCACACGGCCACGCCGCAGCCGTACTTGGTGCCGGTGAGCCCGAGATGATCCCGCAGAACCCAGAGCAAGGGGGTGTCTCCGGAAACGTCCACTTGATAACTTTTGCCGTTGACGTTCAGCGCGATCATGTGTTCCCTCCTCTGGCTATAATGGAAACCGCACCGGACATGCGGTTTAAGATGTCTATTCGGCAAAATGCCCGAGGCGCCCAACGATGTCAACCAACCCGAACCAGCCGGAAATCGGCCTGGTGCTGCTTGCCGCAGGAGGCTCCCGGCGTCTCGGCAAGCCCAAACAGCTGCTGCACTATCGCGGAGAAAGCCTCCTGCGCCGGGCGGCGAAGTCGGCCCTGGCCTCGCGATGCTCGAAAATCGCAGTCATTCTCGGCGCCGGCGCCGAGGCATGCGCCCACGAACTCGAAGGGCTTCGGCTGCTGACCGTTATCAATCCGGACTGGGAAGAAGGCATCGGCAGCTCGATCCGGATGGGAGTGACGGCGCTCAACAGCACGGCGCCGGAACTGGACGCGGTGCTTCTGGCTTTGTGCGATCAGGCTTTGATCGATTACCGTCACTTGAACCGCCTGGTCGAAGCGTTCAGTGCATCTCATCCGCCGATCGTCGCCTCCCGGTATAGCGATGCGTTCGGCGCACCGGCGGTGTTTCACCGTTCGCTTTTCGGCGATTTGGCTGGTCTTGCGGGCGATGAAGGCGCAAAGAAAATCATCGTGCGGCATCTTCGATCCACCCTATTCGTCGACTTGCCGGAAGCCGGCATCGATGTCGATACGGTCGAGGATTACGCACGCCTGACAGGTTCGCCGAGAAGCGGCTGAACGTTGCGCGCGCCTTGAACAGCGGACGGCGGCGAGTTGGAACGCCGGTGCAATCGGGCCCGAACGACTTCAGGACCTCTCCGGCTTGTAACCGATGTCCACGATCACGCATCGCAGCGGTCCCGTGGGCGCATTGACGATCACTTCGTCGTCGATGGCTTTCTTGAGCAAGGCTCTAGCCATGGGCGAATCGACGCTGATCCAGCCTTTCTGCGGATCGAATTCGTCGGGACCCACGATACGATACGTGGATTCCTCGCCATCGGCGTTCTCGAGTGTGACCCAGGCACCGAAAAAGACGCGCTCCCGGTCCGAGGGCAATTGGGCGACGACTTTAAGCTCCGGCAGCCGTTTCTGCAGGTAGCGGATGCGCCGGTCGATCTCTCTTAGTTCTTTTTTCCGGTAGATGTATTCGGCATTCTCCGACCGGTCACCTTCGGCGGCAGCGGCCGAAAGATGCTTGGTCACATCGGCGCGGCGCTCCCAAAGCCCCTTGAGTTCGGCCCGAAGCTTCTCCGCGCCTTCCGCGGTGATGTAAGGTGAGGATTTGGAGGATGGAGGCCGCCAGCGCGCCATGTCGATATACAGTGACTCTTTTTGTTTTGGCGGAGAAGTATATCAAGGCCGCTCGTCGATCACGTTCCGGATGAATTCTTCCTGTGCCTCGACGCTTTCCGCCAAACGGAACTGGACCAGAGCCCGCTGCAAGTTCTGCCCCGGCTGCTCGACCTTGAAATAGCGATCGCCTTCCAAGTGGTCGGTCAGGAAACGTAAACCGAGCTCCAAGGGAAGCAGCCGAATCGCGTCGTACAAATAGTAGCGCTCGATGTCCGTCAAAAAAGCCCCGGTTTCGGCGAAATAAGTCCGGAGAATGGCACGGCAGACGTCGAGATCGAACGTCACTTTCGCGGAATCGTCCGCCGCTTCGCCCGATCGATTGCAGCAGGAGCGGAGGCAATCCCCCAAGTCGTAATGAACGAGTCCCGGCTTCACCGTGTCGAGATCGATCAGACTGGCGGCGCGTCCGCTCTGCGCGTCGAACAGCACGTTATTGAGCTTGGGATCGCCGTGGATGACTCTGAGGGGTAGCTTGGCCTCTTCCAGAACGGCAAAAACAGAGCGGCGGGCGTTCACGAAATCCAGGGCGAACCGAAGCTCCGCATTTTCCGAGGCCCCTACGCCATTGGCGACGACTCGATCGAAACGGGCGAGGTACCGGGGTGCGATGTGAAATCCAGGCAAGGTGTCGTGCAGCAAACAGGCATCGAGATCGCTGGTCAAGGCATGGAACCGACCCAGGGCATAACCCACTTCTTCCGCTTGGGCGGAATCCTGCAAGGTGTTTTGGCTCCGTGTATCCGGAATGAAGCTGAGGGCGCGCCAAAAGTCGCCCTCATCGTCGACCCAGAAGCTTAAGCCGGCGCGGGTGGGCCGAATTTCGGGAAATCTCAGATCGCGGACGGCGTCGGTGCCGGCTTGACGTTCCGTAATATGGCTCAACAGAACCCGCAGGTTCTCCATGATCAACCGGGGCTCCGGGAAAACCCGACGGTTGATGCGTTGAAGAACGAATCGCCCCCCGCCAGGCGGTTCGGCGACAACCAGAAAAGTATCGTTGATCAGCCCTTCGCCCAAAGGCTCGACGCTCAGATGGCCGTCTTCGTCCACGAAATGGCGAGCAATGCGGTTTCCGATTTCGCTCAAGTCCATGATCGTTCGAACTTCTCCAAATGGCAAACGGTCCATTCCGCGGGCGCCTATGCTCTGCTCTGATCGTTATACACAAATACTCGCGAGACTCGAATCACGCCCTCAGACTCGTCATTCCGGCAGGGATGCCGGAATCTAGGGCCAGGGATGGTAGTTGGCCAGTCACCAAAAACTTCTCACGAACTGGCAGTCAAATTCGTCCACAAATCCCGCCACTCCGGATTACTCTGCTCGATTAAGCCCAGCTTTGCAACGCGGGGCCATCTCTTGATTTGCTTTTCCCGCAAGATGGCGCTTTCCATCTGCTCGTGGAGTTCGTACCAAACCAGATGGTGAACCTCGTATCGCTTCGTAAATCCCTCGATAAATCCATTCCGATGTTGGAAAACCCGTTTGATCAAATCCGAGGTCACTCCAACATAGAGTGTCCCGTTCCGCCGACGGGCGAGAATGTACACACAAGGTTGTTTATCCATATAGGGACAACTGTTGTTTATCGAGAGAGGTTCACGAGTTCATCGATAAATTTGTGGAGATCGGGGAGCTACCCTCCTTGGCACTGGATTCCGGCATCCCTGCCGGAATGACGGATTCGGAGGCATTATTCGAATCACGCAGACACTTGCGTATAAAGCTGAGAGCTCCGCTTGGGCGCTATGCCCGAGAAGCTCCGGCTTCTCGCAGCCGCATGCGAATCGAGACGCAGGAGCGTCTCGAAATAGGTTCCCAAAAGGGAGTTTGGGAACCAGCGTAAAACGGGATGCGGAAGTAGTAGATCGGGAATCCCTTCTCGACGCATCTGCTGCGACGGTCAGGGTACGGGTTTGCCCGAGGACAGCCCCAGGCGTTCGCGGGTCTTCTCCTTCTGTTTCTCGCTCTTGCGGAGCAGCAGATACACCGCGCCGGCGCCGCCGTGCCACTTCTGCGCGCTGTGAAAAGCCATAATCTCCGGAAACATCGGCAGCCAACGCGTCAGATAGCTCTTCAGCAAGGGCTTCTGCTCCTTGTTACCGCGCCCCTTGCCGTGGCTGATCAGAGCCGATCGCACGTCGTGGCGCACGCAGTCGCGGATGAATCGATAGACTTCGTGGCGCGCCTGCTCCACCGTCAGACCGTGTAAGTCCAACATCGCTTCGATCGTGTAGCCGCCCTGCTGCAGCTTGCGAAAGACGCCGTTTTGAATGCCGTCGCGCTTGAAACTGATGATGGCCTCGGGATGAACGAATTCGACGAACGCCGTCGGAAGCTGGTTTTCATCGAAGGCAGTACCGCGCTGGGCCGATTCGCGCCTGTAAAGCTGGCCGGGCGTGGGCGCCTCGCGATGGGTCAGAATGGCTCGGCCGGATTGATCGATGGGCCGGACATCGGCCATTTCTTGCTGAAATAATTTTAGGTCGTCGTCGGTCATATCTTTTACCTCGATCTAATGTCGAGTTCGTGCGACGGGTTTGACGATCGTTGTCATGATCGATGTTCGTTTCGATCCGAACTCGGTCCGCGCCGACGGGCAGCAGCCGTCGAAAGGCTTACGCCTAGAGCATAACAAACTTTACCGGTAGACACGGAAGATTCCCGATGCTATCGGCTGAAACCAAAGCCGGATTATGTCGACGGAAAACGGGATGATCTATGAACCGCAGTCGCCGAAAGTTTCTCTTACGCTACGGCATTGCCGGCCTGGGCCTGCTCGCCGCCCGCGAACCGTTTCGACAACTCTACGGGAAAGAGGTTTCTCCCATGGAACAGACTCCCCACAGAACCAAGCTTTTTTTGTGCGGCGACGTGATGACCGGCCGGGGCATAGACCAGATCCTGCCGCAGCCCAGCGATCCCCAGCTCTACGAGCCCTATGTCAGGAACGCCAAGATTTACGTCAAGCTGGCGGAACGGCTCAATGGCCCCATCTCTCAACCCGCCGATTTCTCCTACGTTTGGGGCGATGCCCTCGCCGAACTCGAGCGTGCCGGACCGGATGTTCGCGTGATCAACCTCGAGACGGCGATCACTGCCAGCGACGAGTACTGGCCCGACAAAGGCATCAACTACCGGATGCATCCGGCCAACACCCCCTGCCTCACCGCTGCCCGGATCGATTGCTGCGTACTGGCCAACAATCATGTGCTCGACTGGGGCTATCAAGGGCTGGCCGACACTTTGGACACCTTGAAACAAGCCTCGCTGAAAACCGCGGGTGCCGGCCGAAACAGCCGGGAAGCGGAAGCCCCGGCGGTACTGAATCTGGCCGGCAAGGGGCGTGTCCTGGTTTTCGGCTTCGGCTGCGATTCGAGCGGAATCCCGCCCGAATGGGCAGCGGCGGACGACAAGCCCGGCGTGAATTGGCTGCCGGATTTGTCGTTCGAAACCGCGCATCGGCTTGCCGATCGAATAAGACACATCAAACAGGAGCGGGACATCGTCGTGGCATCCATACACTGGGGCGGCAATTGGGGCTACGCGATTCCCGACGAGCAGCGACGTTTCGCGCATGCATTGATCGACGAAGCCGGCGTCGACGTGATCCACGGCCATTCGTCCCACCATCCCAAGGCCGTGGAGGTTTACCGGGACAAGCTCATCCTCTACGGCTGCGGCGATTTCATCAGCGATTACGAGGGCATCGAAGGCTACGAATCCTTCCGGGGCGATTTGGCGCTGATGTATTTCCCGACCGTGAATCCCGCCGACGGAACACTGTCGGATCTCGAAATGGTCCCGCTGCACATGAGGCAGTTTCGCTTGAACCGACCTTCCGCGGATGACTTCCGCTGGATTCGGGACCGGCTCGACCGGGAAACCGACAAGTTCGGCGAAGCCGTGGAAACGCTCGATGAGCGGCGTTTGGTCCTGCGCTGGCGCTGATCGAGTAGTTTGAATCCGACTTCTCAATCGCATTGCCGCTAAGGTAACAGGCGTCGGTGCGGCGTCGCGCGCCGCACGAATCGAATCGCGGGAAAAACGTGGGCGACCATGCGTCATGGCTTCGCCTAAAATTGTTATGGCCGTTCGGATCGCCCGCTCTTTTCGGAACCTAGGATATTTATATATAGGCCATGTAAGATACGTCGCCGTAAGCGCGCATCGGAAAACAAATAGAAGAAATGTTATTCAACTCGGTCGAATTCCTGTTTTTCTTTCTACCCGTCCTGCTGTTCGCTTTTTTCCGATTGGGGCGCCACAGTCGGCGACTCGCCGCCCTTTGGCTGACCGCCGGATCCCTGCTCTTCTATGGCTGGTGGAACCCGGCATATCTCGGCCTTCTGCTCGCCTCCATCGTTTTCAACTATCTGGTCGGCTACGCGATCGCACGCGGCAACGACATCGGCTCCATCCGCCGCAAGCGGTTTCTAACACTAGGGATAACGGTGGATCTCGCGTTGCTCGGGTACTACAAGTACGCGAATTTTTTCATCGATAGCGTCAATGCCGTCTTCGGCACTAGCCATGGCATTGCTGAAATCGTCCTACCTCTCGGCATTTCGTTTTTCACCTTCACCCAGATTGCCTTCCTCGTGGATGCCGCTCGCGGCGAAGCCAAGGAATTCGATTTCGTCCACTATAGTTTGTTCGTGACTTATTTCCCGCATCTGATCGCTGGTCCGGTATTGCATCATAAGGAAATGATGCCCCAGTTCGGCCAGGCATCGACGTATCGTTTCAGCCACGAGCACCTGACGGTCGGGCTGACGGTTTTTGCCATGGGCTTGTTCAAGAAAGTCGGCCTGGCCGATGGTGTCGCTCCCTATGTCTCGGCGGTATTCGACGCCGCCGAGAGAGGGGAGGTTCTCGGCCTCTTTCAAGCCTGGGGCGGTACGTTGGCGTACAGCTTACAGCTCTATTTCGATTTCTCGGGTTACTCCGATATGGCGATCGGGCTCTCATATATGATCGGCGTACGTCTGCCGATCAATTTCAATTCGCCCTATAAAGCGGTCAACATCGCCGACTTCTGGCGCCGCTGGCACATGACTCTGTCTCGGTTCCTGCGCGACTATCTCTACATTCCATTGGGCGGCAACAGAAAGGGACCGGTCCGCCGCTATGTCAATCTGATGACCACTATGTTACTGGGCGGACTTTGGCACGGCGCGGGCTGGACATTCGTCTTGTGGGGCGGTCTGCACGGCCTGTATCTGATTATTCATCAAGTTTGGCAGGCGCTCCGCGCTCGCTTGGGCCACGATCCCGCCCGCACCTCGATCGGCGGACGCTTCCTAGGCGTGACCCTGACATTCCTGGCCGTTCTGTTGGGCTGGGTTTTCTTTCGTGCGCCGACTGTAGCCGGCGCGCTGTCTATTCTGCGCAGCATGGCCGGGTTGAACGGCGTCACTCTACCGGACGCCGTTGCGTTGCGCATTGGCCCGGTGGCGGCATGGCTCGGTGAATTGGGAATAGTGTTCACGCCCGGTGGAGGCCACGAGTTCCTCATGAATTTCGTTTGGCTCGCCGTACTCCTGCCAATCGTATTCCTGGCGCCCAATACCCAGCAGATCATGCAGCGTTTCAGGCCGTTTTTGGACTATCACTCGAAGGCCGACGGTTCGCGCCTCGCTTGGTCGGCCGAATGGAGATGGGCGCTGGCGATGGCTTTTGTGCTGGCCTCCGGCTTATTGTCGCTGACCCGACCGAGCGAATTTCTTTATTTCCAGTTCTGAAAGTCTCGAACCGTTCATGAAGCGCTACCTCCAGTTTTGGCTGATCTTGACCGGGACGATGTTGTTGGCGGTGGCGGCATGCAACCTCGTGGCGGACCCCTATGGCTTGTTCCGATTGGTGGACGAACCTGGATTCAACCGCATTAAGCCCAGTGCAGGCGCTCATGGAACCATGGCCAAGGCTTACCAGGTCTTGCGTGTGCAGCCACGTGGCTTGATTCTCGGCAATTCGCGCGCGGAAGTCGGCTTCGATCCCGAATACGAGGCTTGGCCGGCGGACTCGCGTCCCGTATTCAATCTGGCTTTGCCGGGCACCGGTACCGAGACCACCGTACGCTTTCTGCAACACGTTCTAGCCAATGACAATGCCGGCTCCAAAGTCGTACCCAAGGTAGTCGTTTGGGGTATCGACTTCATGGACTTTCTAATCGACGCCCGTACATCGCGCCGCATCGCCGTGACGAGCAAGGAAGGAAACCGCCTTCTGACCAACCTCGATGGCTCCCCGAATCCCACGCGAGCGCTACAGCAGGCACGTGATTATCTCGAGTCTACGCTTACGCTGGGCGCCTTCATCGACGCGATAGAGACGCTTGGCCGCCAAGGAGATCCGTATGCGGTAGATTTGACTCCGCTGGGGTTCAACCCCATGCGCGACTACCTCAAGATTACAGCCGACGAGGGGTACTGGGCGGTATTCAGGCAACGAGATCTGGAGAACGTCAAGGCGTACCTGCGCCGCCCAAAAGACATTTTCGATGCCGACGGACATTCGTCACCTCGGCTGGACGATCTAAGACGGGTCCTTAGCCTGTGCCGACAACACGGCATCGCTCTACATCTGATCATTTACCCTTATCACTCTCATCTGATGGAAATCATCCGTATTACCGGGCATTGGCCGGCTTTCGAAGACTGGAAACGAGCGATTACGCATATCGTCGGGACGGAAGCAGGCAGGCGCGGCGAGCCGCCCGTTTTGCTTTGGGATTTCAGTGGGTTCGATGAACTGACCACGGAAGCCGTTCCCGGCAAAAATGACCGGCAAGCTAGGATGCACTGGTATTGGGAAGCAGGACACTTCAAACGAGAACTGGGCAATCTGATTTTGGATCGCATATTCACGCTCGCGGACGCCGGCGATCAATTCGGCACATTACTCCGGCCGGAAAATGTGGAGGCGCAAATTGCCTTGCTACGGATGCAGGAAGCGGAATACCGCAAAAGCCACCCACGGGATGTGGCGGAACTGGAGAGTATCGCCGAACAGATCAAATCCCGGCGACGAGACCTTAGAAATCATTAATGCTCCGGAAGTCCTCAGCCCTTCGTCGCGCCGGCAGCTAACCGGCGGGGGCGAGGCGTCGGGGCGGGCCCGACGCCTCGCAAAAACAGGGCTGAATCTGCCCCGCTCAGGTCCTCACGCCGCCTCCTCGAGGGAGGAACATCACGATGGAGACGCGCCGGTTTCTTGCCCTGCCCTCCGGCGTATCGTTGGCCTCACGCGGCTGGATGTCGGCCAGGCCGACGGCACGCAAGCGCTCGGGCGAAATGCCGTGTGCGATCAAATAGCGGGTGACGGTGCTGGCCCGAGCTGTCGACAGCTCCCAATTGGACCGGAACTTCGCCGTGGCGATGGGACGGTCGTCGGTATGCCCCTCGACCTCGATCGTGCCGCCTTGAGCACCAAGCACGCTGGCCAGACGGTCCAGCACGCTCGCACCTTCGGGTTTAAGCTCGGCGCTGGCCGGGTCGAACAATATCGCGTCGTTAATCTCCAGGCGAACTTCCCCGCTGGCCGCCGAAATCTCGACCGAACCGCCGAGATCCGCGTCCGAGAACGCTTTGTCGAGGGATGCTGCCGCATTTAGCGCCATGTCGCCGGCTTCGGCTATCCAGCCTTTTTCGGGAACCGCCGCGACCGGCTTGCTGGAAGGTCCGGCCACGTTTGACGTTTCCTCGGCCTTTTGCGCCGGAGGAACTGCCTCGACAATCGCATCCTTATATTCGGGCTCGCGTCGGGATAACGCGGATACAGTCCTCGCCGCATCCGGATAAGCGGGGTAAACCTTGATCTCGGCTTCCGCTATAGGGTTCCTATCCTGGGCCGTCCGGACAGGCGGAGACGCTGGGGCCCGGTTCGTCGAAATGGTCTTCGATGCCTTGATGACCGCGGGAGAAACCGGAATCGAAGCCGCAACTTGTGTCGATTGCGTCGCTGTTTCGGGATGGGCGGTTTTCGCCTCCACCGTCAGCGCCTTTTGATAGGCGAACAGGAATACGAAAAACGAAAACAGCAAGGTCATCACGTCGAGATAGCTCAACAGCCAGCCGCCCTGCTCGGACGGCCGTTCGGCCCCCGCCGCTCGCCAAGGATCGGTGGTGGCGTCCCGCCGAGTCTCCGGACGCCGGAACTGGGTCATCGCCGATGCGTGATTCGATGACATTCGGACAACCCGCCGCTACGATTTGGCCACGCTGAGCGGGAGCGAATCAATCGGTTCGCTCGCCTCCGGGTGGTCGAAGAAGGCCTGCCAATAATCCCGGAACATCGCCGCATGACACCGGTCATGCAACATGAGCACCGATTCCATCTGCACGTATGCCCAAGCCAGGTTCTCGTTGGCGCGCCGTTCCAAGCGCGTTGCCAGGGGTTTCAACACCAGATTGGCCAATACCAGCCCGTACACCGTGGTCAGCATGGCGAAGCCCATGGACTCTCCGATCTGCTCCATGCGATTCGCGTCCAAACCGTACATCATCCCGATGAGGCCGAGCAGCGTTCCCAGCATGCCGAAGGCAGGCGCGAAAGCGCCCATGGTCCGGACGATCTGGATTTCGGCCTGATCGCGCTCTCGCTGCGCGCCGATTTTCCACTGGAGCATGCGCGTCAGGTCGGCCTGCGGCGTGCGATTGATCACCAGCTCCGCGCCGGTTCGAAGCAGAGATTCCTGCAGCCGCCGGGCCGCCTGCTCGGCCGCGCGGACACTGCCGCGGCGATGCGCTTCCACGAGGTGCAAGAACACTTCCAAGTCTTCGCTGTCCATCGACGCCTTATTTGTTAGCTTGCTCCGCAGCCGGCGCAACAAATCGGTCACGCCGCGAAACGAATGGGCAAGCACCGTGGCGGCGAACGTTCCGACGACTACCAGAAAAAGGCCCGAAAGATTGAAATACCGGCCCGACGGGTCGGCCCACAAGAGAAGAACGAACAGGCCGAACAACCCCGACCCGATCAATACTTTTACGATAACGGCTTTCATGACGCTCCCGCTCGATTTTGGTTGTATCGGAAGCGTTTATGCAGGTTCCGTTCCTATCGGATATTCATTTTTAAATCAATAACATGATGAAATTTTCCGCCATTTCGTCGGATTTTTGACGCGCCAAAGAGGCGGCGGCTTGCCGGAACCGGCAATAGTTGCCGGCGACTTGATGACAGGATCGATTTGCAGCCTTACTCGACATTCGTAGTGAACGAAGCGCCGCCCGTCAAAGTCGAATCGCGTAAGGTGGCCGAAAAATGGAAACAGACGAATCAACCGCTCAAATCATCCCGTTTCCCGACCCGAAACGGTGGCCGGCGATTGCCCGAATTTATATCGATTACCTGACGCTGGGCGATCCCCGCGCGGCGTTTTTCTATCTGGAATACCAGTTGACCGCAATGAGCCTGCGGGAAATTCCGACCGCGCTCAAAAGCGAAATCGAACGCGAGTACAAAAGACGCGGCTTTCGGGGCCCGGTGTATTTCGGCAAGCCGTGGTAAATTCCGGGCTAGTCCTCTCGGGCCAGGCCCTTGATGATGTAACCCCCTGATTTTTCATCGTATTCCAACTTTAACAGCTTCCGCTCCTGGGCTTCTTCCAGCAGTTTTCCGAAGGTGCGGAAACCGTGATAGCTTTCGTTGAAACCGGGTTTTCGCCGTTTCAGCGCCTGCTTGACCATGGACCCCCACACCTTTTCTTCTTCCCCGCGCTCTTCCAAAAGATCCTCGACCGTCTCGAGCACCCAATCGACCGCTTGTTGCTTCTTGTCTTCCTCGGCTTTCTTTTCGCCTTCCGGGCCCGGCTGGCGCGCCGTCTTGGCGGGCGCGCGCCTGGCCTTCGGCCTCGGCTTCGCGGCCTCGCGCACCAAATCGTCGTAAAAGATGAATTCGTCGCAATTGGCGATCAGCAAATCGGAGGTGGATTTCTTCACCCCGACGCCGATCACGACCTTGTTGTTCTCCCGCAGTTTGCTGACCAGGGGTGAAAAATCGGAGTCGCCGCTGATGATCACGAAGGTGTCGACGTGCGACTTGGTGTAGCACAGGTCTAGCGCATCGACGACCATGCGGATGTCGGCGGAATTCTTGCCCGATTGGCGCACGTGCGGAATTTCGATCAGCTCGAAGGCCGCCTCGTGCATGCCGCCCTTGAATTCCTTGTAGCGGTCCCAGTCGCAATAGGCCTTCTTGACCACGATATTGCCCTTGAGAAGCAGCCGCTCCAGCACTTTCTGGACGTCGAAGGCAGCGTATTTGGCGTCGCGCACGCCGAGGGCTATGTTCTCGAAGTCGCAGAACAAGGCCATGATTTGAGTCTTAGGTGTGTGGGTCATAGATTGGTTTATGTAAATGGCCGGATTCGGGGACCTTGTTCAAAACGTCGGCCCAGCCGAGATTGTCCACGATGCGCCGAAAAGAATCATCCAGGGGCGCTTCCAAACGGAGCCTCTCGCCCGTATCGGGATGAGTGAATGCCAGACCGGTCGCGCAGAGCAGCAATCGATGGCAGCCGAAATGACTCCTGAAAAAATTGTTGTGGCGCCCGTCGCCATGGCTGGTATCGCCTACAACCGGGTGAAAAATATGCTTCATGTGGCGCCGGATCTGGTGTTTCCGCCCGGTTTTAGGCGATACCCGCAGCAGCGAGTAGCGGGCCGTCGGGTAACGGCCGACCGCGAAAGGGAGTTCCGCAATCCCTAGCCTGCGGTAGCACGTTACCGCCGGCTGAGCCGGTTTGTCCCGTTGCGCATTGGCGTCGGTGATCCGGTCTAGCTGTTCTTCCAGCGCATAATCGATAATGCCGGTTTCGTCCGCATAGCCGCGGACTACGGCGAGATAGGTCTTGTCGACGCCGCCGCCGGAGAATAATTCCGTCATCCGCCGGGCGGTATCCGCATCGAGCGCGAACACCAGTATGCCCGAGGTCGGCTTGTCCAGGCGATGAACCGGATACACCCGGCGGCCGAGCCGGTCGCGAACGATCTGCATGGCGTACCGGGTTTCGTGGCGATCGATCGCGCTCCGGTGGACGAGCAGGCCGGCGGGTTTGTTCACCGCCACGAGAGAGTCGTCTTGATAGAGGATTTCCATGCTTCGGCCGAGTCGCCTTAAAGGCCGCGGTTCACAAAGCGCGACACAAGGTCTGCCAAAGCGCTCAACGCAACGGCTCCGCCGTATAGCGCACCCGGAGACGGTGCGTCCCGCCCGGCTCGATCGTCACCACATCGTCCGCCGCGTTGGCGCTTTCCACGCACACCATGCGGAGATAACCGTCCTCGTCGAAATCGCCCAGCGCCTCGGCCCTCTCGGCCCAAGGATTCCACACCACCGTGGAGCGGCTGCCCCGGTTGGCGATGCGGATGCGGCGATTCAAGCCCGGATCCTCGATCACGCAATCAGCCGTGGATTCGAGATAAATCCGGTCGGTTTCCCCGGAAAAGGTCACGGGGCCCGACTGCTGTTTGCGTCGTCCCTCGTCCGTTTTGTCGATATAGGAACAGCCATCGAGGCCGTGTATCGAGATCCGACGAATGTCGCTGACCTGAAAATATGTGTGCAGAGCCTCGCCGATAGTGATCGGCGCAGGCCCGTCGTTATGCGTCACCAGTTCCATCTCCAGCGCCGTGCCTATGGTCATATAGAGTTCCAGCGGTGTCGAATGCGGCCATAGTGCGTAGGTCTCGTCGCTCCGGATGAGGCGAAAACCCAAGCGATTCGAACCGTCCTCCAGCGCCAGCACTTCGATCACTTCCCACGGCTGGGTGCGCGCGAAACCGTGAGCGGGAAAAGAGGATTCGCCGGGATGCGGCCCGAACCAAGGCCAACAGACCGGCACGCCGCCGCGGATCGATTCGCCCGGCCCGAACTTCGCCTTCGGCGACAGCCAAATGACCAGTTCCTCCTGATGCGGCGCCCAACTCATCAAATGAGCTCCCTGCAAGGCGATGCTCGCCATGGCGAGACCGTTGCTGATCTCCACCACACCCTGCCCGTTCGGACCTTCCTTGAAAACAACCTCGCCGGTGATGCCAAAGCGCTGGTCTAAGACGGAAATATCGTTCGGGTCCATAAATCCTCCTGTCAGGGTTGAGGTTGATTAAAGAGACTTAGCCATTAGACAAGTCGACGAGTTGGTGCGATGGGCGCCGGCTCACCGGGGGCAAACTTTATTGCAAAAGCGTGTCGCTGTTGCAACAGATGTCACATTTTTTCGCGAAGAATGGGGAGATGTAGGATGGGCAAAGGCCGACAAAAGGCTGTGCCTTTCAAGCTAAAATGAGCCTTCCGAATCAACCCACCCCATCGCCGACCCCATGAAAACACCCTTCTGGCGCGAAAAATCACTGGCCGAAATGAGCGAACAGGAATGGGAATCGCTGTGCGACGGATGCGGAAAATGCTGTCTGCACAAGATCGAGGACGAAGACACCGGCGAATTGTTCTTCACCAGCGTGGCGTGCCGGCTGCTCGACATCGGGGCTTGCCGCTGTACTCATTACCAAGAGCGCACGGTCTTGGTTCCGGAATGTCTGGACCTGCGCGCCGGCTTCACGCAATACCATTGGCTTCCGTCCACCTGCGCCTACCGGCTGCTGGCGGAAGGCAAAGACCTGCCCGCTTGGCATCACCTGGTTTGCGGCGACCGCGAAGCGGTGCACGATGCCGGGATTTCCATACGCCGCTATGCAATACCGGAAGCCGAAGTAGAGTCCGTGGAAGATCACGTGATCGAATGGATGGATTGAAACCGGATTCCTCATCGGATCGTCACCCGTGAAAACGTTCACCCGCTACGAATCCGTCGACGAGGTGCTGCGCTGGCTGGACCGGCAGGTTTCCGCGTTGCCGCCGGAATCGGTCGCGGTGTCCGAAGCCTGCGGGCGCGTCCTCGCCGAATCGGTGCAGTCGCCCATCGATGTGCCCCCATTCGACCGCGCCGCCATAGACGGTTATGCCGTACGCGGATTCGAAACCATCGGTGCGGGCGCCTACAGCCCGGTGATGCTGAAATTGGACGATACAGCAGTCGCCCTACAACCCAGAACGGCAGCGAGAGTCGCGGCAGGCGCGCCACTGCCGGACGGCGCGGATACGATCGTTCCGTTCCCGCTCGCCGAGGAGGCCGGCGGTTTCGTGAATATCGCGGCGGCGGTTGCGCCGGGCGAACACATCGTCCGCCGAGGCAAGGACATCGCCTGCGGCAGCCCGCTGCTGCCCGAAGGCAGGCTTTTGCGCGCCCAGGATCTGGCCTTGTTGGCCGCCTGCGGATCGGATCGGATAATCGTCGTTCGACGACCCAGGATAAGGCTCGTGACCACCGGCGACGATTTGGCGGTTCCGGAACAGCCTCGCAGTGCTCATCAGCATTTCGAGGCCGGCTCGTCGATGTTGAAAGCGCTGACGGCGCGGGACGGGGGCGAAGTCGCAGCTTGGATGCATGTAACCGACGATGCGATCGGGGAGGCGTTGCGCACGGATGAAATCGACGCGGTGCTGATCGCGGGAAGCAGCGGCGAAGGCTGGAACGACCGTGCCGCCGAAGCGCTGGAAACGGCCGGAGAGCTGGCCTGGCACGGCATCGCCCTGGAGCCGGGGCGCTCGACCGGCATCGGCCGGATCGGAAACACCTTGGTGCTTCTTCTGCCGGGAGAACCGGTGGCCAGCTTCTGCGCCTATGATCTTTTCGCGGGCCGCGCCATACGGCGCCTGGGCGGCCGAAGCACGGCCTGGCCTTATCCGGCACGGCGGGTCGTCTTGACCAAGAAAATCAGCTCGGAACTCGGCAGCACCGACTATTGCCGGGTACGGCTGACGCCGAACGGCGCCGAACCCGTCGCCGTGGGCGGCAATACCCGCCTCTCGGCCCTTGCCGCTGCCGACGGATTTCTGCTGGTGCCCGAGGACTGCGAAGGTTATCCGGCCGGCGCCGAAGTGACCGTATTCCTTTATGACTCCCTCGATTCGGAACCAAACCATGTCCGATAACGACGACCTGCGGCGCGCGGCCCGCCAGGAGCAATTTCTGGACGTCATCGACCGCACAGAAGCGGCGGCGCGGTTTCATGCCCATCTCCGGCTGGAGCCGTCCGGCCGTGAAACCGTTCCGCTCGCCGATGCCTTGGGCCGGGTGCTGGCGCGCACCGTGAGCGCGCCCGTGGACGTGCCGGCCTTCGATCGCGCCAGCGTGGACGGCTTCGCGGTCCGGTCCGGGGATACTTACGGCGCGAGCGACGAAGTTCCGGCGGCGTTGTCCCTGAACCCGGAGGTGCTCGCGCCCGGCGTCGAACCGTCGATGGCCGTCACGGCCGGGACCGCCACCCCCATCGCGACAGGCGGCATGCTGCCGAGGGGCGCCGATGCGGTGGTGATGATCGAGCACACCGAATTGCTGGAAGATCGCCAGCCGCTCCGCATCGAAATCCGCAAACCCGCCCTGCCCGGCCAGTTCGTCGCTTTCGCCGGCACCGACGTCGCCAAAGGCGAAACCGTGATGCGCGCCGGGCAATGGCTCACGTCGCGGGAGCTCGGGGTGTTGGCCGCCATCGGTCTGGACCAGGTGGACGTTTATCTCCGCCCGCGCGTCGCAATCATCTCCACCGGCAACGAAATCGTTCCGCCCGGCGAGCCGCTGCGCCCCGGCAAGGTCTACGACTCCAACGGCACGATACTCGCGGCGGCCGTGCGCGAACTCGGCGGCGAACCGGTGAGCCTCGGCGTGGTGCCGGATGACGAGTCGGCACTCGATAGCGCGTTGAGGCGGGGCTTGGAATGCGACATGGTGCTGCTCTCGGGCGGCACTTCGAAAGGCGCGGGCGACCTGTCCTACCGCGCCGTCAGCGCCTTGAAGAACCCCGGCATCGTGGCGCACGGGGTGGCGCTCAAACCCGGCAAGCCGATTTGCCTGGCCGTGACCGACGGCAAGCCTGTGGTGGTGCTGCCCGGCTTTCCCACCTCGGCGATCTTCAACTTCCACGAGTTCGTCGCTCCGGTATTGAGGCGCCTGGCGGGACTGCCCGCCGCGAGAACACGGTCGGTCGAAGCCACGCTGCCCATGCGGGTTACATCGGAGCGGGGACGCACCGAATACCTTTTGGTCAGCCTGATGCCGACCGACGACGGACTCGCGGCCTACCCAATGGGAAAAGGCTCCGGCGCGGTGACCGCTTTCAGCTTCGCGGACGGGTTCATCGCCATCGACCAGCGCACCGAACAGGTTCCGGCGGGCAGCGCAGTCTCGGTGCAACTGCTCGGCCAGGCGCTGGAACCCGCCGAACTGGTGTTCGTGGGCAGCCAGTGCGCGGGGCTGGATTATCTGTTGACGCTATTGCAGCAGCGGGCCTTAAGCGTCAAAGCCTTCTACGTCGGCAGCATGGGCGGCGCGGCGGCGGCCAAGCGGGGCGAATGCGACATCGCCGGGGTGCATCTCATGAACCCCGCGACCGGCGAATACAACCGCCACCTGCTGACGGCGGAACTCGAACTCGTCCCTGGCTACCGCCGCATGCAGGGCATCGTGTTCCGCAAGGACGACCCGCGGTTTGCCGGAAAACCGCTCGAAGCGGCGCTGGCCGCTGCGCGCGAGGATGCGAGCTGCCTCATGATCAACCGCAATGCCGGCAGCGGAACCCGCATCCTGATCGACCGCTTGCTCGAAGGCGGGCAGCCGCCCGGCTACCCCGTGCAACCCAAGTCGCACAACGCGGTGGCCGCCGCCGTGGCGCAAAGCCGCGCCGACTGGGGCGTCGCCATCGAAACGGTCGCCGCCCAATACGGTCTCGGGTTCATACCCGTTCAGGACGAACATTACGATTTTCTGGTGCCGAAAAGCCATTTGGAAAAACCCGGTGTTCGCCGTTTTCGGGAGTTTCTCGGGGATGATCGGGTGAGGCAGGCGCTAGTCGATATGGGCTTTCGTTTATAGCCATAGCCCTTGGGTTACAATCCCTTTGGTTTATGCAGGTACAGTCCTGAATTTCTTACTCCAAGAAACGATTGAGACCCAATCATGGTAAAGGACGAATCGGATACGCAGAACATGATGACGGTTCCGGAAGTCGCGCGTTATCTGCGTCTCAAAGAACGCAAGATTTACGATCTGCTTGCCCAGAAACGCATTCCCTGCACGCGGGTCACGGGCAAGTGGCTGTTCCCGAAGGAGCAGATCGACATCTGGCTCAAGCAGAACAGCGAGTTCCAGGTACAGCCGGGCGCGGAAGTCCGCCCGCTGCCGCAGGTGGTGGTCGGCAGTCACGATCCGCTGCTGGAATGGGCACTGGGAGAGACCGGCTACCCCTTGGCCATGCAGATGAACGGCAGCACCGAGGGTTTGGAGCGGTTCGCCGCCGACGAAGGGGTGCTGTGCGGCATTCACCTGCTCGACCCGGCAAGCGACGAATACAACTTGCCGGCGGTCAAGGAACATCTGAAAGGCGCGGAAATCGTGGTTCTGCACTGGGCCTGGCGGGAGCAGGGACTGGTGCTCCCGGCCGGCAATCCGCTCGGCATCCGTGCCCTCTCCGATTTGGCCCGGACCCGCGCGCGGATCATCGAAAGACAGGAAGGCGCCGGCAGCCGTCTGCTCTTCCGGCACTTGCTCAAGCAGTCGGGGCTTTCGATCGAGAGTTTGAATCTCCTGCCCCAGCCGGCCCGCGGCCACGTCGACATCGGGCTTGCGGTCTGCAGCGGCCAGGCGGACGCCGGCATCGCGGTGCAGTCCGTGGCCCGGCAAATGAAACTGGAATTCCTGCCTCTGGCGCGGGAACGCTTCGACCTCGTCATCCGCCGGCGCGATTATTTCGAGCCGCCGTTCCAAACCCTGCTGAAATTCACCCGCGCCCCGGAATTCGCGGAAAAGGCCCAAAGCCTAGGCGGCTACGATATCGGGGCGCTGGGCGAAGTGCTGTACAACAGCCCGTGAACTGGCGGCTATCGCCCTATCCTGCGTAGCATGTTGCTCGTTTCCCGAGTCGTTCTACGGCTTCGGTCATTCGACAAAAAATCTAGCGAATGTCGGGAAGGGATTCGCGGCCTACAGGGTGCACGGTCGTAGGTCGGCAATCCCTTGCCGACGAAGACGCTCGGTAGGACCGTAACGTCGGGAAAGGATTCCCGACCTACAGGGTGCTCAGTCGTAGGTCGGCAATCCTTTGCCGACGAATCCGTTGGCCGGACGGCGGCGCCGGGAAAGAATTTCCGAGCCGCGGGCCCACGATCCGGAAAATTCGCGGATCGAATACGCCGCCATTATTCACACATACTCTTCATTTGAGCGAGCGATTGCGCCATCTGCTGCTCGCAGGTTTGGCGGGCCGCTCCCGTCGCGCCGGCGCACGCAATCTTCGGGTCCATCTGGAACATCTGCGCTTTCATCGCCTTGCAGGCTTCGCTGTTCTTGTCGAAGCTGATGGCCGGCTGCCCGCCGTTTCCCTTGCAGGGCCCTTCGTAGGTGTAGCGTGATGTCATGGCGAAAGAGCCTTCTGGGCTCTTCCCGGCGGCTTCGATCAAGAACAAACGCGGCCCCTCACGGGTTATGGTGCTGCGGTAGACGCCGCTTTCGCACGTGGCCTCGTAAACGGCGCGATCGTCCTTGTTTTCGATGATCTTGCCGCGGCATGTACTCGGGCCCTGCTGCTGTTCGCTCTTCTTGGCCATGTCCAAGATGCTGTCCATGCACATCGACATGCTTTTGGGCATGGCGCTCACAGCCTCTCCGCCGCCTTCGCCGCCGTCGAACTTGAGAATCTCCATGCGCCATTGGCCTTTCTGGGCCGGCGCATCGCGAAATACTTTGGGCACTTCTTCCGCCGAGGCGGCGGACGCGCCGCCCGCAATCACCAGAATCCCCACCACACCGAACTTGCCGATCTTGTTCACAGACATCTCCAATTAGGGGTAATACTCAGGACACCGGCAGGCAACGGTGCCCGTTCCGGCGCCATGGAAGCTTAGCCGAGTTCTCGCCCGACTGCCGTGATCCGCCGATCGCTTTTGTTGGAAAACCGACATTCTTCCTGTTCGAAACCTGACATTCCTTTCGCCACCATAGCTATCCGACGCTCGCCGGCCGAACTACTTGTATCGATATTTATTAACGTATATAACGAAGCACAAACCGAACGATTAAGCCCAAGCGAAAACGCGTTTCCGCCGAATATTCAACAGCATAGGCACTAGGCCTCCGGCAGTTGCGGGACGCCAGCCGTTGCCGACCAATTCCCTCTCGTCGAGATGTTCGCCCCATTATTGGCCCTGTTTTTGCTCGATCATCGTTATAACTTTAAATAAATAACGAATTAACGTTCAAAGGGTTTTTCGGCTACGCAATGACGTGGACCGGAAGGGGGGAAACACCAATCAAAGAACCAGCCATCGCGATCGGAGACGGCTTGCAATGAGGCGTCGCAGCTTAACGGCCAAACAAATTGGGGAAACTTCTCATGACTATAAGAAAAAAAACAGCGCTCGCCGTCGCTTGTCACGGCTTACTCTTTAGCTCGCCTCACGGCGTGTCTGCGGCGACCATGGAAGAACGCATGCAGGCGATGGAACGGCGCCTCGTGGAAATGGAAACCCGCCTGGAACAATCGGAGAATGAAAACACGCAGCTTCGTAAACAAATCGCCGCAAAAACGCAGGAAACGAATCCGAAAAATCTCCCCGTTGCCACATCTGACGGCGAGGTAAAAGCGCTGAACGACAAAGTCGCCACGCTCGAGAAAAAAATCGAGCAGGATCGCAAGGTGACGGCGGAAGCGGCAAAGAATGCGCCCAAGGTCGAGATCGGCAACAAGGGCCTGGTCGTCAAATCCGCCGACGAGAACTATCGCCTGAGCCTCCGCGCCTATGCCCAGGCCGACGGCAATTTTTTCATGGACGATTCGACGGGCGATGCGATTCCGGACAAGTTTTCCATCCGCCGCGCCCGTCTGACCATCGACGGCACCTTCTTCAAATGGGCGGATTTCCGTTTCTCGCCGGATTTCGGCCAAGGCAATCTGCGCCTGTTCGACGCCTTCGCCGATTTGCACTATTTTCCGTACGCCAGCCTGATGGCGGGCAAATTCAGACCGCCCATCAACGGCCTGGAACGTCAGCAAGGCGCGCCCAATATCGCGTTCGTCGAGCGAGCACTGACCCAGAACCTCACGCCGGCACGCGATATCGGCGTAATGCTGCACGGCCAGATCGCCTATCCCGGCTATAAAACGCAGTACACGATATCGCCTGTGTTCAAGGAGTTCTTCGGCTATGAACTCGGCGTCTTCAACGGCGCCCGCGACGGGGGTAACGTAGACAGCGAGCGGGACGACAACAAGGAGTTCGCCGGCCGTCTCATTTCGCATCCTTTCATGCACAGCGGCATCCCGGCTTTGGAAGGTCTGGGTATCAATCTTGCTGGCAGTTGGGGGCAACCGAGAGGACACAGCTTGAACCGGCTGACCTCGGCCGGACAGCAGGCTTTCCTGAATTACAACCCGAACGTCACCGCTTTCGGAGACGCCTACCGCATCACGCCCGGGGCTTATTGGTACTGGGGGTCGTTCGGGCTGCTGACCGAGTACGTGATTTCATCCCAGCGCCTCGCCGACGGTACGAGAACCCGAACCGCGCGCCAGGACAACACCGCCTGGCAAGTGCAGACCTCGTATGTGCTGACCGGCGAAAGGAACTCGTTCTTCGGGATCAAGCCGGCCCGAAACTTCGATCCCTTCGCCGGCACCTGGGGCGCTTTCCAGATCGCCGCGCGATGGGGCGAGTTGGACGTGGACGACGACACTTTCAAGTACAACGGCGCTTTCGCCAACCCGTCCACCTCGGCCAGCAAAGCCACCGAGTGGGCGCTCGGCCTCAACTGGTATCTCAACCCCAATATCAAGTTGATGGCCGATTACGCCCAGACCTATTT
Organism: Methylocaldum sp. RMAD-M; assembly: GCF_017832375.1. Taxonomy (NCBI): domain Bacteria; kingdom Pseudomonadati; phylum Pseudomonadota; class Gammaproteobacteria; order Methylococcales; family Methylococcaceae; genus Methylocaldum; species Methylocaldum sp. RMAD-M. Next base: position 78,146 of record NZ_JAFIBZ010000008.1, read on the forward strand.
CGACGGCGGCGCGGCCCGAGGCCGGGATCGTCCGACGGAAAAAGTGTTCCTGACCCGGTTTCAGTATCAGTTCTGATACAAGAGCCGAAAACCCGGATTTCTCGAAAAACCCGCTCTGTTCAAACTGTGGAGAACTCAGCCATGCATTGCTTTTTATTGATCTTTTTGCTCCATCTGATAACCATAGGCCACACCGCTCAGGGCGCCGAGACAGGCAAGCTCACCATCGCCGCCGCGGCGGATCTCAAGTATGCAATGGACGAAATCGTGACATCCTTCAAAGACCGCCACCCGGAAGCGACGGTGGATCTCGTCACCGGTTCGTCCGGCAAGTTTTACGAACAAATCGTGCACGAAGCGCCTTTCGACATCTTCTTTTCGGCCGACATCAAGTTTCCGGAAAAGCTTAAAGAGCAGGGGCTGACGGCTTCCGAGGTCAGGATGTACGCCCGCGGCCGCATCGTGCTGTGGAGTGCACGGACCGACGCCAGCAAGATGACACTAAAGAACTTGGACAGTCCCCAAATCACCAGGATCGCCATCGCCAATCCCAAGCATGCCCCCTACGGCATGCGTGCGGAGGAGGCACTGAAGAAAGCCGGTCTGTGGTCGAAAGTGGAAAAGAAATTGGTGTTCGGCGAAAACGTGGCGCAGACCGCCCAGTTCGCCGAGACCGGCGCCGCCGATGTCGGCATCATCGCCCTGTCGCTGGCCGTGAGTCCCGCGCTGAAGGAGAAAGGCGGGTATTCGCTGGTTCCGGAGAATCTGCATTCCCCTCTGGATCAGGCCTACGTCGTCGTCAAGCGGGCCGAGAACAATCCATTGGCCGAGACGTTCGCCGAATTCGTCGCCGCCGAACCGGCGCGGGCGATCTTCCGTCGCTACGGCTTTGTTCTGCCGGGCGAAACGGCGCCCGCGCCTTGAACCGGCACGCCGATCCAAATTTCCCATTGCCCGTGACGACGCGGCGCGGGGTATCCGCCTTCGGCGGCGGGGCGCTAATCGTTACCCTGGGCGGCCTGATCGGACTGGGAGGCGCGGAATTCCGCTTGCCGCTGCTCATCGGGACATTTCAATTCCCGGCCCTGGAAGCGGTCATCGTCAACAAGTTCGTCAGTCTGGCGTTGTCGGTGATCAAGATGTGGCGCGCTGGATAATCGCCATGTTCTCGCTTACCGTCGCGATGTTCGGCGGACACGGCGCTACCGAATCGGCTATCGGTGAACGTGTTTTTGTTTGACGATATTCAAAGGTCCTATGATGAAACACCCGTTCTTCGTACTTTCCATTTGCCTTTTGGCCACAGCGCCGCCGCTCGCGGCGCGGGACACTCTGACGGTGGCCGCCGCGGCGGGCATTCAGGCCAACTTTCCGGAACTGAAACAGGCTTTCGAGCAGGAATCCGGCATCGAGATCGAGCCGGTGTTCACGTCCTCGGGCAAGATCGCCGCCCAGGTCGAACAGGGCGCGCCCTTCGATGTCTTCGTTTCGGCGGATGTCAGTTATCCCGAGCATCTGTACAAATCCGGTTTGGCCGTCACGCCGCCCAGGGTCTACGTCTACGGGGCGCTGGTGGCGTGGACCCTCGGCGACATCGCCTTCGACAAGGGCTTGACCGCGGTGCTCAAGGCGCCTGGCATCCGCAAAATCGCTCTCGCCAATCCGAAGGGCGCGCCTTATGGCCGGGCGGCCATGGAGGCTCTGCGCCACTATCGGTTGCTGCCCGCTCTCCAAGAGAAAATCGTTTACGGCGAGACCGTTCCCCATGTCAACCAGTTCGTGCTGTCACAGGCGGCCGAGATCGGCTTGACCGCGAAGTCCACGGTGTTAACGGCGGCGCTGAAGGACCGGGGACACTGGATGGAAATTCCCGAGGAAGCCTATCGACCCATCGCCCAGGCCGCCGTCATTCTGAAGCACGGGGAGGAACATCGGCCCGCGGCGGCGAAACGCTTTTTCGACTTCCTGTTTTCTCGGACTGCACGGGACATCTTCGCCCGGCAAGGGTATCGGCTGCCGTGAACCGATTGCCGGGAATCATCGTTGCCGTCGCCAGCGAAGGGGATATTTCGCTGGTCGATGTCGCCGTGGGAGAAAACACGCTGACCGCGATGCTGGTGGAAACGGCGGAATCCGCTCCCTATCTCGAAGCGGGCAACGCCGTATCGGTCCTGTTCAAGGAAACGGAAGTTTCGCTCGGCAAAGACTTGAGCGGTCGCCTGAGCCTGCGCAACCGGCTACAGGGCGAAATCGCCGACATCCGCAAGGGCAAGCTATTGGCCGAGGTGACGCTCGATTGCGGAGGCCACCGCCTGGTGTCCGTTATCACTCGCCGGGCCGCCGAGCGGCTGGAATTGGCCGTGGGCGATCGCGTCGAGGCCTTGGTCAAGGCCAACGAGGTCATGCTGGGGGAACGCGCCGATGGCCTATGATTGGCAACCCCTGATCCTCACTCTGAAGCTCGCCACGGTCACGACGGCGATATTGTTCCTCATCGGCGTGCCCCTGGCTTACTGGCTGGCTTTCGGCCGCTTTCGCCTGAAGGCGGCGGTGGAAGCCCTGGTCGCCATGCCCTTGGTCTTGCCGCCCTCGGTGCTCGGCTTTTATCTGCTCCTGGCTTTCAGCCCCAAAAACGCCTTCGGCCGTTTTCTGGACGAGACCTTCGGGCTGCGGCTCGTGTTCAGTTTCGAAGGACTAGTCGTCGCGTCCGTATTGTTCAGCCTGCCGTTCATGGTCCACCCGGTGCAGTCGGGTTTTCAGAACCTGCCGCGCAGCCTCACGGAGGCGGCCTACACGCTCGGCTTGTCGCGCTGGAAAACCCTGACGCGGATTCTGCTGCCCAACATCAAGCCCTCCCTGCTTGCCGGAGCCGTGATCAGTTTCGCCCATACCATCGGCGAATTCGGCGTGGTGCTGATGATGGGCGGCAGCATTCCGGGCGTGACCCGAGTGGCTTCCATAGCCATTTACGATGAGGTGGAATCGCTCAACTACGATGCGGCCAATTTTTATGCGTTCGTCTTGTTCGCCCTGAGCTTCTCCATACTGCTTGCGGTATTTTTCATCAACAAACGCGCATTGGGACCCCATTGATGCTGGAACTATCGCTGCGAAAAAACCTGCACACCGCGGAAGGGAACGTGACCCTGGACATCGAGCTCGAAGCCGAGACCGGACAGTTTCTCACCTTGTTCGGACGGTCGGGCGTCGGAAAAACCACTTGCCTTCGCTGCATCGCCGGGCTGACCGAGCCCGATCACGGCAGAATCGCCGTAGGCGGCGAGATCTGGTTCGACCGGACCAAGGGCATCGACATCCCGCCCCAGAAGCGCCGAGTCGGTTTCGTATTCCAGGACTATGCCCTTTTTCCGAATCTGAGCGTACGCGAGAATCTCCGCATCGCGCTGGGGGATCCCAAGGACGAACGCTATCTGGACGAACTCCTGGAGCTGATGGACATACGGGAACTGGAGCGGCGCCTCCCGACCACCCTGTCCGGGGGACAACAACAGCGGGTGGCGCTGGCCCGCGCCTTGGCCCGGAGACCCCGGCTCTTGCTGCTGGACGAGCCGCTTTCCGCCCTGGACGGTGAAACCCGCCAACGCCTTCAAAACGAAATTCTGCGGATACAGCGGCATTTCAGGATGACCACCCTGATGGTCAGCCACGACCTCGGCGAAGTTTACAGGCTGTCCGATCGGGTCATCGTCATCGAGGGCGGCCGAACGGTCGCCCGCGGACGCCCCGCCGAGGTTTTCAGCAATCGCCGGATCAGCGGAAAATTTCAGTTCACCGGCGAAGTGCTCGCGGTCGAGCCCAACGACGTCGTGTTCACGCTCTCGATCCTGATCGGCAACCGGGTGGTGCAAGTGATCGCCACGGCACAGGAAATGCAGGACATCCAAGTCGGCGACACGGTCATGCTGGTTTCCAAAGCCTTCAATCCGCTCGTGATGAAAGTGGATCGGAATCCCGGCCGCCTCTCCCCATCCCGTTCATGAAGAGCCAACAATCGATGACGAATCCGAATCACAAGATCGATCCGCCCGCCTTGGTCGAGGGCGAACTCCGACTGATCGGCGGCCTCAACGAACGTCTCTTTCGATTGCTCGCCGCCATCGGAAAAACGGGTTCCATCAACCGGGCAGCAAAAGATGTGGGCCTAAGTTACAAAGGCGCCTGGGAAATGGTGGAGCGGGCCAACAACCTGTCGCCGGAGCTTCTGGTTTCCACCGCCGTGGGCGGCCGCCACGGAGGGGGCACCAAGCTCACCGCCGTCGGCCGGGAGTTATTGGCGCTTTTTACCGGATTACAGGAAGAACACCGCCGCTTCCTGGATGCGAAAAACCGGCAACTGGCGGACAACCCGAACCTCATTTTCTTATTCAGGAGATTGAACGTGAAAGCAAGCGCGCGCAACCAGCTCTTCGGCAAAGTGACCGACATCCGTACCGGCGCGGTCACCGTGGAAGTATGCATAGGACTCAAGGGCGGAGAAACGATCGTGTCGGCCATCACCAAGGAATCGGCGGAATCGCTGGGCGTCAGGAACGGCGACGACGCGATGGCGCTGATCAAGGCCCCGCTGGTCATGATCGTCAAGGATTTCGGCGGATACCGCCTATCGGCGCGCAATCAGTTGAAAGGGACGGTCAAGCGCATTCAAAAGGGCGCGGTGAATTCCGAAGTGGTGATCGAACTGGCGGGCGGCGATTCGATCGCCGCCACCATCACCAACGAGAGCGTGGACTCGATGGGGCTGCGCGAGGGCGATGCGGCCCATGCCGTGTTCAAGGCCGGGTCGGTCATACTGGGAGTCGCGGACTGAGCCCGCGTAGGCCGGGATAAGTTTGTCCTGAGCTGAGCCGAGACGAACGGCTCGATCCGGCCTAGTTCTTTTTCTACGGGTTCCCAAGCTTTCGGGCTTGGGAACCCGGTCTTGCAAGCTCTTGCTTGCTGTCGTTCGGGAAGCGGGGGCTTCCAGGGTAGCGTTCCCAATCCGGAGATTGGGGACGAGAGAAAATTCCGCTTGCAATTATTTTATATTTCTATAATCTTTGAACCATGGAAATCAAATCAGTCGTCACCGCCCTCGCAGCGCTCGCCCAGGAATCCCGCCTGGCCGTCTTCCGCCTGTTGGTGCAAACCGGGCCGGAAGGCTTGTCCGCCGGGAAGATCAGCGAGACGCTGGGCATTCCGCCCTCTTCGCTCTCCTTCCACATGAAGGAACTCGCCCACGCCGATCTCGTTTCGTCCCGGCAGGAAAGCCGCTACGTCATCTATTCGGCCAATTTCCGGACCATGAACGAGCTGCTCGGCTTTCTGACCGAAAACTGCTGCAGCGGCAAGCCCTGCAAGCCGACCGCCACATCCGATTGCGCCGGCATCGAGGAAACCCAGGCATGACCGACAAAACCTTTACCGTACTTTTCCTGTGCACCGGCAACTCGGCGCGCAGCATCATGGCGGAAGCCTTATTGAACCAAATTGGCCAGGGCCGTTTCCGCACCTTCAGCGCGGGCAGTCACCCGGCGGGAACGGTCAACCCGTTTGCCCTGGAAAGGCTGGCAAAAGAAGGAATTCCCGCCACTGGCGCACGGAGCAAGCACTGGAACGAATTCGCGCAAGCCGACGCGCCGGATTTGGATTTCGTCATCACCGTTTGCGATAACGCAGCGGGCGAAGTTTGCCCGGCCTGGCCCGGACAGCCGATCACGGCCCATTGGGGCGTGCCCGATCCTGCGGCGGTCGCCGGTTCCGATGACGAAAAGCGCCTGGCTTTCGCGAAAGCCTTCGCCGTTCTTCATCGGCGCGTCACCTTGTTCGCGAGCCTCAATCCCGCGAGTTTGGAACGGCTCGCGCTGGAGCAAAAAGTCCGCGAGATCGGGCGTGTCGATATACCGCAACATGGCGAATAGCCTTTTCACTTCCCACCTCATCACTTGCATAAGAGGAAATCCCATGAAAAAGCTCGAAATCTACGATCCCGCTCTATGCTGCGGCACGGGCGTGTGCGGGGTTGAGGTCGACCCCGTTCTCGCGCAATTCGCCGCCGATGTGCAGTGGCTGTCGGAACAAGGCGTCGATGTCGCCCGCCATAACCTTTCCCAGGCCCCGCAAGCGTTCGCGGCGAATCCGGTCGTGAAGGCCTCGCTGGAGAAGGAAGGTAACGAATGCCTGCCTCTGCTTCTGGTGGACGGCCATATCGGCAGCAAGGGCAGATATCCGGCCCGAGCGGAACTGGCGTCTCTGGCAGGACTGAACATCGAAACGCCTGCGCCCAGCATTTATACGGACGCCGTCGCCGAACTCGTAGCGATCGGCACCGCGATTGCCGCCAACTGCGAGCCCTGTTTCAAATACCACTATCAGCAGGCGAAGAAGCTGGGCATCTCGCGGGAGGACATGATGCGCGCCGTGAAAACCGCCCAGAGCGTGAAGGAGACCCCCGCAAGGGCGATGCTGCAACTGGCCCATCGTTTTCTCGAAGGAGACCCGGTCGAACACCCGGTTGTGCAGAGTTGCTGCGGCTAAGGTGCCGCGATCGACGACTGTGCGGTTCTTCGAACTGCTCCCGCGCTCCTGTTCTCATCGGCAAGGGCGGCGCGGGCAAGACTATCCTCGCCGTCGGTGCAACAACGGGCACTGGCCGAGATGTCGGCAGAGCCGCCGTTACGTGAAGTTGAAACCGCAAGATTGATGTCCGCGAAACCTGAGTAACCTATCGGAGCATTTGCCATGAAAAGATTCCATGTCCATATCGCCGTCGACGATCTCGAAAAGAACATCCGTTTCTACAGCGCCTTGTTCCAGACCGAGCCCAGCGTCCTGAAAGACGACTACGCCAAGTGGATGCTGGACGATCCCCGCATCAACTTCGCCATTTCCGCGCGCGGAAGCCGGCCCGGCCTGGATCACCTGGGGCTCCAGGTCGAATCCGGCGAGGAGCTGGAAGAGGTCAACCGCGGCCTGAGCGAAGCGGCCCTGCCGGTCGAGGCGCAAAAACAAGCCGCCTGCTGCTACGCCCAGTCCGACAAATACTGGACCGTCGATCCCCAAGGCATCGCCTGGGAGGCCTTTCACTCGCTGAGCAGCATACCGACCTTCGGCAAAGACACGGCCATACAGATCAAAGCCGCTTCGAACTGCTGCAATCCATCCTGACCGAGGAACCCGCCCGTGAACCCGCGTCCGCTCAATGTCCTCGTACTCTGCACCGGCAATTCCTGCCGCAGCATCCTGGGCGAAGCCCTGATCAACCGGCTGGGCGCGGGACGTTTTCGTGCCTTCAGCGCCGGCAGCCATCCGACCGGCCGGGTCAACCCGCACGCCCTGGCGACGCTGGCCCGCCACGGACTCCCGACCGAAGGCTATGCCAGCAAGTCTTGGGACGCACTCGAAGACACGCCGATCGACATCCTGATCACGGTCTGCGATTCGGCGGCGGGGGAAGCCTGCCCGGTTTACCTGGGATCGGCCGTTCGCGGGCACTGGGGCTTGCCGGACCCGGCCCACGTCACCGGCAGTCCCGAGACCATCGAAGCCGCTTTCGAAGCGACCTACACGGCCCTCGAAAAACGTATCCGCCGACTGCTGGCGCTGCCGGTGGAAAGGATCTCCCGGTCGGAACTGGCCGAGGCGCTCAACCGCATCGGAACGGAAACTCTTTGACCCGCTTGCGAAAGCTACCGCCATGAACAAACAGAAATTCCGAAATACAACCCGAAGCGTCCGTCCCTCTGATCGCGGGCCGGGCGAAAAAGCCAAAGGCATGAGCCTGTTCGACCGCTATCTGACGGTCTGGGTATTCCTCTGCATCGTCGCCGGCATAGGGCTGGGGCATCTTTTCCCCGCAGCGTTCCAAACCGTGGGACGGCTGGAAATGGCGAAGATCAATTTGCCGGTTGCGGTGCTGATCTGGCTGATGATCATCCCCATGCTGGTCAAGGTGGACCTCAAGGCGCTGAAAGGAGTCGTGAAGCACTGGCGCGGGGTGGGCGTGACCCTGTTCGTCAACTGGGGCGTGAAACCGTTTTCCATGGCGCTCCTGGGCTGGCTTTTCATTGGTCAGTTGTTCCGGCCCTGGCTGCCGGCGGATCAGATCGATTCCTACATCGCCGGGCTGATCCTCCTGGCCGCAGCGCCGTGCACGGCCATGGTGTTCGTCTGGAGTCATTTGTCGCGCGGCGAGCCCCATTACACCCTGTCCCAGGTGGCGCTCAACGACATCATCATGATTTTCGCCTTCGCGCCCATCGTCGGCTTGCTGTTGGGGCTGTCGGCGATCACCGTGCCCTGGGACACGCTGCTCCTGTCGGTGCTGCTGTACATCGTCGTACCCCTGATCCTGGCCAACCTCTTGCGTATGGCGGTTCTGCGCCACGGGGACGGATACGCCCGTCTGGACCGGCTGCTGAAAGTACTGCACCCTGTCTCGCTGACGGCGCTATTGGCCACCCTGGTGCTGCTGTTCGGTTTCCAGGGCGAGCAGATCCTGACTCAACCGATTGTGATCCTGCTCCTGGCCGTACCCATCCTGATCCAGGTGTTTTTCAACTCGGGACTGGCTTACCTCCTGAACCGGGCCGTACGCTCGCCCCATTGCGTGGCGGGTCCTTCGGCGCTGATCGGCGCCAGCAACTTCTTCGAGCTGGCCGTGGCCACCGCCATCGCCCTGTTCGGCTTCGAATCCGGCGCGGCACTCGCAACAGTGGTCGGCGTCTTGATCGAAGTGCCGGTGATGCTGCTCGCCGTCGGCGTGGTCAACCGCAGCCGCGCCTGGTACGAACGCCGCACGGGCGTGCCGGGCTACGAAGAATGCTGTCCGGCGCATCTGAAAACCGGGCATTGACGAATTGACTGGAGATCGTGTCATGCAAGGCCGTAATCGAAGACTTTGGGCATTTGCCGGGATCGTTCTCGCTCTTGGATTACCCACAGTGGTGCCGGCACAGACGGCAAGTCCGGAACGCGTGGAGGAAATCTCGAAACGCGGGGCCGAGGTCATGCCCTTCGACCTCAAGCAAACCCAGCACGTTTTTACCAAGACCGAAACGGGAGGGGTGCAGCAAGTCGTCGTCCGGGACCCGGCCAATGCCGGGCAGATCAAACTCATCCGGCAGCACCTGACGAAGATTTCCGAGGAATTCGCCCGCGGCGATTTTTCCGATCCTGCTCGCATCCATGGTGAAAACATGCCGGGCCTCGCCGAGCTGAAAAACGCCCAACCGGGAACATTGCACGTGGAATACCGCGAACTCCCGAATGGAGCGGAGATCGTTTATTCATCCGGCGATCCCGCTCTGATCGCCGCCGTACACCGATGGTTCGACGCCCAGCTCGCCGAGCACGGCCCGGATGCCATGCCGGGACATCCTCACGGCACCATGCATCCCATGCATCCCATGCATGATAACTAGCGGGATTGCTGGGATTCCTTCGTCATCCCAGCCTACTTTCGATACATGGCATTTGTAGGTCGGCAATCCTTTGCCGACGATGCCATGCGCCGCCCTGGGATGTTCGGCAAGGCCTCCTGACCACATTGGCACCCCCTGTTCGCAGCATTCATAGGTCGGCAATCCTTTGCCGACAACTACGCTCGCAAGCCTGCTACGTCGGGAAAGGATTCCCGACCTACTTGGCGGCACAGGTTGGTATGTCGGCAACCCCTTGCCGACGATTCCACGTGCCGACTCCTTGTGTTCGGCAAGGATTACTGACCTACTCGGTGACGCCAGTTCGTAGATCGAGCGCCGGAACTGGCTATCGCCTTGCTCTGGCCTACCCAGCCACGCGTCACTATCTCGGACCAAGGGTGTTCTAACGGTGTTGCCGCCCCGTCGCGAGCGCTACAATCGGCCGTCCTGGCTCGGATATTAGCCCGTGAATACCTAACGCAACTCGCTGACTGGAGATTCGATCTCATGAATGCCACGAAAAAACGCATCCTCATCGTCGGCGGCGTGGCCGGCGGCGCCACTTGCGCGGCTCGGGCGCGCCGGCTGTGCGAAACCTGCGAGATCCTCGTGTTCGAACGCGGACCGCATGTATCCTTCGCCAACTGCGGCCTGCCTTATTTCGTGGGCGACGTGATCGAATCGGAAGCCAAATTGCTGGTGGCAAGTCCGGAGCTCTTCAAGCACCGCTTCAACATCGACGTGCACACCGAAACCGAGGTCACCCGCATCGATAGGCAAGCCAAAACGATCGAGGTGCGCGATCTCAAGACGGGCGCGACGCGACAAGAACCTTACGACGCGCTGGTCCTCGCGACCGGCGCCAAGCCCGTCCGTCCGTCTTTGCCCGGCATCGACCTGCCCGGCATCCACGTGCTGCGCAATATTCCGGACAGCCGGAAGATCAAGGCAGCAACGGCCAGGGCCTCCCGCGCGCTGATCGTGGGCGGCGGATTCATAGGTCTCGAAATGGCCGAGAATCTGGTCGGGCTGGGACTTCAAGTCACCCTGCTGGAACTGGCCGACCAGGTGTTGCCGCCGCTCGACCCTGAAATGGCGGCCTATGCCGCCGAACGGCTGAAATCCCGCGGCGTCAGCCTCAGACTGGGCGAGGGCGTCGCGGCCTTCGACCAGCACCCCGAACGCGGCTTGAACGTGCTGACATCCAAGGGCGACACCATCGCCGCCGATCTGGTCATTCTCGGAATCGGCGTGCGCCTGGAATCGGGACTCGCGGCCGACGCCGGCTTGGAACTCGGGGCCCTTGGCGGCATTCGCGTCGACCAGTACATGCGCACCAGCGATGCCGCCATCTGGGCCGTGGGCGACGTGGTCGAAGTGAAAAATCGGGTCACCGGGGAATGGCAACTGGTCCCGCTGGCCGGTCCTGCCAACCGGCAGGGGCGCGTCGCGGCGACTGCCATTCTTCACCATTTCGATCGCAGCAACAGTGTACCGCCTCCCCTGAAATTCGATGGCGTTCTCGGAACCGCCGTGTGCGAAGTGTTCGGACTCACCATCGCCTGTACCGGCGCCAACGAAAAGCTGCTTAGGCGAGCCGGCATGAATTACCAAAAGATTTACCTGCATCCCGGTCACCATGCGAGCTATTTTCCGGGCGCCAAGCCGATCCACATGAAACTGCTGTTCTCCGAGACCGACGGCAGAATTCTGGGCGCGCAAGGCGTGGGCGAGCTCGATGTGGCGCGGCGCATCGATGTCATCGCCACGGCCATGATGCAGGGAGCTTCGGTGTTCGACCTGGAGGACCTGGAGCTTTGCTACGCCCCCCAGTTCGGCGCCGCCAAGGACCCCGTCAACCTGGCCGGCATGATCGCCGCCAACCATCTGCGCGGGGATTTCCCCCTGGCGAATTGGGACGAATTGGCGAACACCTCGGCCCTGCTGGTGGACGTTCGAAGCGAAACCGAGTTTGCCGGCGGCCACATCCCGAACGCGCGGAACCTGCCGCTCGAAACCCTGCGCGACCGGCTTCACGAACTGCCGCAGGACCGCGAAATCTGGCTGATCTGCGGCGTCGGACAGCGTGCTTATTACGCGTTTCGGCTATTGGCGCAGAACGGTTTTCAGGTCAAGGTGCTTTCCGGTGGTATGCAGACTTATCAGGCACGCGTGCAGACGGGCGGCTGAGTCGATCGAAACGACATTTGCTAGGCCCCAAGCTCCAGCTTGGGACCACATTTGTGGGAAGCTCCAGCTTCCTTTCCCATCCTGTCCGCAATAGCCCCTCCCTCTGAAGGCATTACTGAGCCCGAACCGACAATAGCCGCGCTTCTTGCTGCACCAGGCAGTCGGCTGAACGATGCTGGAATGGTAGGCTCAAGCACCATTATGTCAGTCTCTGGCATCGGAAGCAGGAGCTTCCAATGTCACAGATTTCCAAGTAGGGGCCAGCAAATCGACGCCGCTATGCAGGCATTGCATCCCAAACCTGACCGCCCAACGAACGGCCGTTCGCTTTCTTTGATCGCTTCTGCCCATCGGCACCCCAAGCACCCCATTGCTTGAAGAAGAACGCAACGTCTGCATTCAGGCATTGGCGACGAACGTTATCGACCCACTCGGCGCACATCGGCCTAGCACGAGCACCGGATTCGCCACCGACAATCACCCAGTGGATTCCGGTTAAATCCAGATGACCTAAATCCTCAAGCAACGGCTCGATGGACAAAAATCGAATTGTCGCATTGACGTTGCGTAGCGCGTCGATTCGCGACAGACCATGGCGCTTGTTCTCCACGGAGACTCCAAGCCATACGTTGGGCGGAATCTCTCGCCCTGCACAGAATGCGGCCATGCGTTCGGCACGCTTAGTAAGAACCTGGAAGGTGTGCTGCTTGGCCTCCCTCATAATGTCGAAGACACGTGCGACGTAATCGAACGGCACCTCTTCATGAAACAAATCAGACATTGAATTCACAAAGTAGATCGTCGGCTTACGCCGACCCAAGGGTTCCAAAAGACGCTCAGGTCTTAAACTGAGGCGAAATCCGTTCTCATAGCCCTTTAAGCCCATAGCTTGGAGGCGGAGAGCCATGGACTCGGCATAACAATTCTTGCAACCTGGGGAAACCTTTGTGCAACCGACAGTTGGATTCCATGTCTGCTCGGTCCATTCGATTTTGCTGTTACCACTCATGTTGCTCGCTCCACTAGTTGCAAACGCTCGCCACCTTTTTCAAAGTGCAGCGGTTTCTTGGGTCGACGGCCAACTGCATCCAGATTGGATACTAGACCGCGTTTTATGAGGCGGACCAACGAAGCCTGCAGATCGCGGGGAAACCAGTCTGTTTCTTCTAGGATGTCGGCAAATTCATTACGACCGATACGGCGAATACCTGACTTCAGATAGTCCAACCAAAAACGATCTACATCTTCTGGGCTGACATGCCCGGCACTCTGATCAACGAACGTTTCCGCGCCAAACATATCTGGTGTGCCTGTGCGCCGCTCCCGCTCAACGCCTTTTTTGAGGGCTCGCACTTTCTTCTGTACTAGATCAACTTGTTCCGAAATCGTCATGAACTCCACAATCCCCTGCGGATGAGAGGTGACATAGACAAGGTGATACTTGGGACGCTCCTTGGTCGGATCCAGCACCCGAACATAGGCCGATCTCGGCCGGTACTCAGGCTTAGGAACAGGCAGCGCTTTAAGTTCTCGCGGTAGGTCCTCAGGATCAATTGCTCTCTTTCCTTAGGGCACATTCCATCGAGGTTTATCGTTTCGCCCAAGAGTTCCGCCATTTCCTGCTGCCAGTCCCCCATCGACATGGTGCGATTCACAAAGTCATACATGAAGTTGATAAGAAACTCCGAACGCGGACGCTGCAGCAACCTACGTAGAATCTCGATGCCGACTTCCTTCCAGCCCTTTGGGTCTATGAAGAAGAACACGAAAGCATCCCGAGTTGCCCACTGCAAAAGCTTGTCGCGCAAATCTACGAAATCTCCTTTCCAACACTCTGAGCAAATGCCTCTGGGAGTGTTGCCGTGTAGATAAGTGTCGAGACGAGCAAATGCGGGCGGATCTTTCTCAATATAGAGCGCACGGATGTTCGCATCGATGCCATGGCTGGCAAGTGTCTGATGACAGGCATCCAAAGTGCGCAGAGATATTGCAATGGAGGTGCCCTCCATGTCTTCGGAATCATCGCCCCATGGACCAGCGAAACAGTCGACGTAGCAGAGATCAATGCGTCTGTTACGTCCAGCGCTCATTCCAATAATTCGAAACAGTTGTTGGAGGTAGCTTCTGAGCAGTTCGTGCTTGATCAGCGCCTGCTCACGCCCATCGTAAGAATCCGGAATGGCATTATTATCTGTCATGTAGCGTCCCTATTGACTACCGAACGTTCGTTCGGTAGCGTACGAACATGCCTTCGGATAGTCAATACCTTGCGGCGCTGCGTAGCTACTACGCTAAGCATAAGACCTTGCCGTCGTATGCCGCGATCGGACGGTTGGTTGGGCTATCGTCCAAGGCATCAGTTGCGCAGATGATTGGCCGGTTGAAGGAACAACAGTTCCTCGACAGCGCACCAGATCGACGGCTACGACCAGGCAAGAGGTTTTTCGAACGCTCTATCGGTGAGAACCTGCACGCGGGCCTGCCCAGCCCTGTGGAGGAAGCCATTCTTGATGATTTGTCTATAGATTCCTACCTGGTCCGTGACCCGACCAATACTATGTTGATCCGGGTTAAAGGTGACTCCATGGTGGACGCAGGTATCCTTGAAAATGACATTGTCGTTGTTGAAAGGCAGTCAACCGCATTGGATGGACAAATCGTAGTGGCAGCCCTTGAAGGCGAACTAACACTCAAACGGCTCAGGCTCAACCAAGGACGGCCGATATTGTTGCCGGAGAATCAGAATTACGCAGCGATCCAACCTACCGAGGACTTCACTATTCTTGGTGTCGTGGTTGGGTTGATTCGTCACTATTAACGGACCGATTGAGCTGCACGTCATATCGCTTCTTGCTGATTTGCTGGTTGTCAGGTGGAGACTTGGGGACGAGCAAGATCCACAACCAGCAACAACCAACAAAGAGCCGTGGCTTGCTAAAACCATTCGAGCAAAAAGGAAAAGCATGAAATCTGCTAGGTGCATCCTGCTTGCCTTGTTTGCGGCCATGGCTTCCGCGGCGTTGGCGGAGTCCGGAAAGCGCGAGTGCCGGTTCCCGGAGGACCCGTCCTATCCGGGAAATATCTTCGAGCCGCCGGCATGGCCTATGACGGACCTCGAAACGTACTCGCAGGGGCGGCTGGGCGTGATCAAGCCGACCTACGATCATTTTTATCTGTTCATCGCCTATCGAAGCTTGGCCGGATTGCCAATCACGCAAAACGACATGGAACGGCTCCGTCCCCACGATCCCTGCTGGTACACGGATGCACGCGGGTTCTATGGCTATGAACCGACTGCCGAGGATAAATTCCAGTCTGCCCTGAGCGAGTGGCAGCGCGCGCGAGCAAAGGTCGGCGCGGTTCCCGAAGTTCCAACGATCGACACCCGTTCGTCTCACCCTGAATACAGCTTCGTGGAATTTCTGAATTGTCACGCGGATGCGTTCAGAAACGCGGCCACGGTATTGGACAATCGATTGTCGGCGTACGGACAAAGCCCGCAAGTTCTCGACTGGGTAAAAGCCCAGGACAACGAGGGGCTTCCGCTCGATGAACTGGCGCAAATCGCAGCCATGAAGAAACTGCCGGACAAGTTTCGCCGCGAGCTGACGCTGGTGGTCTGGACGCGTGCATTCGTTCTCGAACGCTGGGATGTGCTAAGGAGATTCGCGCCCCGAATCAAACACCTGATCCCCGAAGCCGGACGTCTAGTCGACGAAATGCTTAGAGGGCCGGGCGGAAACCGACGCCGGGCCTTCGGCGCCATGCTGATCGCGCGCTATCCGGGCATGGTCGGCAACATGAGCGACAAAATCACTTACTCGGTGGCGCTGGACGAGTTCGCGCAGGTCAATGTGCGTCGCTCGATGGCGCAGGATGGTGAACGAGAGAACTGGTGGTGCGGCTTTCCCTCCAGTGTCTTTTGGGCTCAGATGGGGTATGGCACGGTTATGGACGAACCTCCTCCCAAGTTTCTCTCGCCGAAGTCGATCGAGGCGCTCCGGGTGGAACGGCAGCAGCTGCGCAGAACTTCCAATGCCACCGATTACCTTTCCGGTTTGGTTATGGCATGGGCGAGAACGGCTCCGCGCGACCCGAGATTGCCAGAGGCTCTGCACATGCTGGTACGTTCATCCCGTGGAGGATGTATCCGCCAACCCGACTCCGGCGCAATGTTCAGGCATCTGCACACATATTTCCCTGGCAATCGATGGACCAAGATCACAAAAGTTCATTACCAGTAGTGACCCTGGTGGCACACAGCTCGCTCCGCTACCCTCGGCTGAAGATCCGCCGTGTCCGAAGCAGATAGGGAGCGAGTACGGCTGGAGCAAGAAACCAATCGCAGTAACGACACCAGCAGCCTCGTTAATCGTGGTTATATTTATCTGAACCAACCCACGGTGCTGATCTAGACGTTTCGGAGAAAAACAATGAACATGTCGAACAGGCTGATCTTATCCGTCGCTCTTGCCGTTTGCTGCTTTGGCGCGGCAGTAGCGGACGAAGGAAAGGACGAGTCCGGGAAGGGGAAGGACAGGTATTACTCGGATAGCGACTGGAGAGGAGAAGAGCACCGGGATAGCGGAAAGTCGGGAAAAAAGGAAAGAGACCGGTATTACCCCGGAATGGAGCTAAAGGAGGATAAGCACTGGGAGGGTGGTAAGGATTGGAAAAAGGAAGAAGACCGACATTACTCCGGGAAGGACTGGGATGATGATAGGCATGACCCTTACTTCCACGAACACGGCTACACCCGCCTCGATATCCCGCCGGGGCATTATCCCCCTCCGGGCGAATGCCGTATCTGGTATCCGGGCCGACCTGCCGGACACCAGCCTCCTCCCGGCCAGTGCCATCGGTTGCGCGCCAAGGTTCCGCCGGGCGCCTGGCTCATCCGGCATCCGAGGGATAGGGCCGACCACGTCCACGTGATCGTCTATGACGACTATCGCCCCGGCACCATCCGGGTCATTGGGGAGTTCGATATCGGTACGGGCATATTCGTGGACCTCGTCGTGGATAGATGAAGCCCGAAAGGGTATTTCAGCGGACCGGCCGCAACGTCGCTAGACTCCGCTTGCGTGCGTCCGCCGAACATCAGTGCCGGAATGTTGAAAAATCCTTGGATCGAAAACTCAGCCTATGCACATTCAACGAATTAAACGTCCCAAAATGCTCGAAGCGATTTTTTTCACTTCGTCGGATAGCAATTCAACCGAGGAGCAAGCATGGCGTTTCTGATCGGAGCGGTTCTGGCCATTGTGATCGGCCTGTCGGCGACCTTGTTCGGCCTGGATCGTGATCGTGCGTTTTATCCCACGGTGATGATCGTCATCGCGTCGTACTATGTCCTCTTTGCGGTCGTGGGCGGTTCCATGAACGCATTGATTATTGAGCTCATCGTTGCCGCGGTGTTTTTGGGCGCCTCTATCGCCGGATTCAAGTACACGTTGTGGCTTATCGTTGCCGCCCTGCTCGCACACGGCATCTTTGATTTCGTCCATGGCCGGTTCATCGCAAACCCGGGCGTGCCGGCCTGGTGGCCTGCCTTCTGCCTCACGTATGACGTCGCTGCCGCGGCTTACCTCGGATGGCTGCTCACGCGTAAGCGAGTTCGGGCCGATGCCATCCCAGGAAGCGCATCGAAGCGCATCGCAAATTTCAAATAACTAGGTTTTTGATCCGCCGACCCGGCAGCTTATCGGGCTGGCGAGTCAATCGACAGGGCGCTCGGGATAGAACTCTTGACCGGCTATTTGATCTCGCCGAGGAGTTCGAGATCAAAACCACAGGTACGGTCGCCCAATCCGCCGATGCAGCTTACCTCCACGGCTTGCGTGCGTCTTCGCGTTACGTGCTCCACGACCCCGGCGATCAGCCCTCCCTCAAAATGGCAGAGTGTACGCCCCACGGGTTGGAGACCGCTGCACGTGACGCATTCGTAGACATCGACATGAATCTTGTCCTCGGTCAGCAAGGGGACTTCGATGATTCCGATCTTGAGGGCCGCGCAGAGCCCGAGAAAGTCTTCGAGCTTGCCGATTCCAAGACCCATGCCCAGTTTTTTGCCGGCGTAATAGGCCATCGCCGAGGCACCCCTGCCGAGGATATCTTCGATCGCCACCAGTCTCAGCAGTCTGAAGAGCGCCACACCGGCATCATCCCCGAGGCTGGGACGCACGATGTTCAAGGCGTTGGCAATATCGACCGTGGGGTACCCGGCTTCAAGCACTTTCGCCGAGCCGGTAAATGGGGTTGTCGAATGCATGAATGATGGTCCTCTTCTACTTGATCGTTGCGTCAGAAGTGCAATAAAAACCGTAGAGACATAAGGCTCATTTACCCTCGCCCTGTGTCATGATCGGCCGCCCGGCGCCCCCGACCTCAGTGGTTTAGCTCAAGCATAGATGAAAATGCGAAATGCAAGGTCTAACGCCGTCCAGCCAGGAGAACACCCTATTGACGAAATTTGACATCAAGAGCTAGTTTGACCTAGCTTCATGATGCTGATGCTCGAGCCGATGGCGGTGCCAGCGGGCCTCGCCTGACAGACAACCGGATTGAGATGTTCGTCCGCCGGGAGACCGCCTTCATTTCGGAAGCCTCTACCGCCCCTCTCTTTGCTTCTCCAGGATCGGATGATTCGTCAATCCGTTCCCGAAAGCTCGGCTTCCATATAACCGTGACACCTCTATTCGTTTATAAGGAAACGCGATGAAAGTTGACGTTGGAAAATGGGCCGTTATTGTTCTTGTGATCGCCCTGGCCGCCGGTTGCTCGAGCATACGGGCGAGGACCGAGATACTCGAAAACGAGTGGGCGGTTTACCCCGGCGTTCGGCAAGACGCGAAAGAGATCGGCGAAATTTTCGGCGGCGAGCGTTCGGCATCCGCATGGCTCAACGGACTGGTGGCATCCGTCCTTATTTTCGATCTGCCTTTTTCGGCCGTCTTCGATACGTTTGTGCTTCCATACGACTGGCATCGCGTTCGCAACCCGAGCGCTTCCGAAGAAACCCGCGACTCGTCGACAGAATCACCGGCTCCCGAATCCGGGGAAATCGAAGAAGCGCGTTGATCTGAAATTCATGTTGTAAGGGATCTACTCATGATGACCGCATCTTGCATGGGAAGCTACGGAATGGCACCCGTGAGCGAGCAATATCGCTTGAATATTGCCCTGGTGGCCGAGGAAGGTGCGGGGCTCCGCGCCTTGAAGGCGCTAGACGAAAGCGGACACCGGGTTGCGATGGTGCTCACGTCGCCTCCGGACACGCGCAAATCGGCCTTGTGGTCGTACGCCGAAAGGCGCGGACATTGTCTCTTGCCCGCCTCGGCCGTCAAGGACGCCGCTCTCGCCGACATTTTCCGCAAAGAGAATGTGGACCTCCTGCTCAACGTCCACTCGCTGCACGTCGTAAATGGCTCGATCCTGGAGGCCCCCCGGATCGGCGCGTTCAACGTGCACCCGGGCCCCCTGCCCCGTTATGCCGGTCTCTACGCGCCGGGCTGGGCCATCCTCCGCAGCGAACACCGGTACGGCGTCACCGTTCATCGCATGTTCGCCGGCATCGATACCGGACCCATCGCCTATCAGACGCTCTTCGACCTGACCGAAAGCGACACCGCATTTTCGGTGGGCCTGCGCTGCGTGGAAGAGGGTCTCTCTCTCCTCTCCACTCTGGTCGCCGCGGCCGCCCTCGACCCGGCCTCCATTCCCCACATCGAGCAAGATCTCACGATGCGCGAATACTTCGGCAGGGTAATCCCCGAGGGCGGCACGCTGTCTTGGGATCGCCCCGCCGCCGACGTCGACCGCTTCGTCCGCGCCTTTTGCTATTTCCCCTTCCCGTCTCCGTGGGGAGCACCGAAGACGCGGGCCGGCACTCGGGAGATCGGGATCGTGAAAACCTCGCCCACCGGAGAGCCGAGCTCTGCGCCGCCGGGGACGATCGAGACGATGCCCGGAGGTGAAGTGTGGGCCGCGTGCGCGGACGCGTGGCTTCGGCTCGAGGTGATCACGGTCGACGGCCGGCGCGTCCCGCCGGCCACGGCGCTCTCCGCCGGCGATCGCCTGGGCGCCTGACGCCGGGGACGGCGAGGCTGTGCCCGTGAATTCCGATGCGCGCCCGGCGGCTTCGGTGCGGCGCCGAGGCCGACGTGACCCGATCGAATGGCGAGCGGCTTCGCGACACGGGATTCGAGCTGACAAAGAGCCCGCCCGACGCACCCGTTCCGATACCTTCTGTAGCCTGAAGGTTTACAATGGCGCGCCATAAAAACATTACGGGGCGAACGGCAGCTTGGGGAAAGCCTATGACATCCGGGCTTCCCTGACTGCGCGAAGCCCGGTTTAACGAGTGGCGGAAGCCAACGAGATCAAGCCTAGGGGGAATTCATGTCGGTCGACATTCTGCTGACCGTGGTCGCCACGGCCACCGTGCAGTCCATTTTCGGCGCAGGCGTCTTGCTGTTCGGCACGCCGATCCTGTTGCTGCTCGGTTACGAATTCGTGGACGTGCTTATCGTGCTGCTGCCGATTTCGATCGCCATCAATCTGTTGCAGATCGCGAAGCACCATGCCCACATCGATTTTACCTTTTACCGGAACGTGCTGTTTCTGACGCTGCCGCCCATCGCGCTCTTTCTGTTCCTGGTGACTCATACCCGGATCAACATCGGCGTGTTGATCGGATCGTTTCTGCTGCTCATCGCCTTGAAGGAATATTCGCCGACCGTGACCCGCGCCATCGACGCCCTGATGAAGTACGAAAAGGCTTACTTCGCGACCATGGGCGTTGTACACGGGCTCAGCAATCTGGGCGGCTCGCTCCTCACGGCGCTGGTGCACCACAAGGACTATGCAAAGGATGTGGCCCGCGTCACCGTTGCGGCTTCCTACGCCACCTTTGCCGTGGCGCAAATCCTCACCTTGTGGCTGTTCAGCCGGTCGCAGATCGATGTGCCTTTTGCCGAAAATGCAATCTATCTGGTAGTCGGCGCTCTGGTTTTTCTGCTGACCGACGAAATGCTTTACACGCACATCGAGCAAGCCAGGTACCGCCGCATCTTCGCGGGTTTTCTGGCCATCGCCGGAATAGTGTTGATGATTCGAGCTTTGAGTTAGATATGATGAGCCAACTCTTCGCCATCGCCTTGGGCGGATCGCTCGGAGCCGTGACGCGTTACCTGGTCGCCACCGGCATCTACGCCTGGCTGGGTCGAGGCTTTCCTCACGGCACCCTGTTCGTGAACGTATCGGGCTCGTTTCTGATGGGATTCCTCACCGAACTGATGCTGCAACGATTTTCGCTGGCCGTCGAATACCGGGCGGCGATTCTGGTAGGGTTCCTGGGCGCCTACACGACCTTCTCGACCTTTGCCATCGAAACCTTGTACCTGTTCGAAGAAGGCAATCTCGCCAAAGCCGGATTGAATATTTTCTTGAGCGCCGTGTTGTGTCTCGCGGCAGTCTGGATCGGACTGGTACTGGGCCGGCAGATATTTGCCTCCGATCTCTATCCCTGGCTCGGGCACGGGTTTCCGTACGGCGGCCTGGCGCTCGCCCTGACGATCGCCTTTACCCTGGCCGCAGCGGCCGAATTCGTTTTTCTTTACTTCGATCTGTCTACCCTGTACCGGGCGATTGTCTTGATCAGTCTGCTCGGTGTGATGACCCTGGCGGCGACCTTGTGGCTCGCATTCCAATTGCCCGAAATTCGGGCGGAGTTTCAGGGTCTATTGAGCATCTTCGCCGTGAATGCCCTGCTCGGCGTTACGGCGGTCTGGTTGGGCACACTCACGGGAAACTGGTTATGGCACATCAGCAAGTCACCATAGCGCGGATTTATCTTAGGGAAGGCGAACATATCCTGTCCAAGCTCATGAAGTTCCTGCACGAAGAGGAACGGGTGGCCGGCGTCACCGTACTGCGGGGCATGACAGGATTCAGTCGAAACGGAAAAATCCGTACGGCCTCACTGGTCGACCTGTCCCTGGATTTGCCCCTAGTGATCGAGTTTTACGACGAACCGGATAGGGTGGAAACCGTGATCCAGGAACTGCTGCGGCGGATGGATTTATCCCATGTGGTCACATGGTCCGGAGTCCGCCACATGAAAGAGGAATAATCGGCCACTTCGGTCGTCAAGCATATTGGCGATCGGAGACTTAGAGTGTTTTTCAACCCGGTGTACGGATTCGTGTCGGGCGGGAAGAACGTAGGTCGGCAATCCCTTGCCGACTTATCGGCTCGGCAAAGGACTTTGTCGGAAGGGGCGTCCTGGCGCTCCCAGGACGGCCGTTTGCGATTGGAAGGTCGCGACTAAAGCGACGTTTGCGATTGGAAGGGTCGCGACTAAAGCGACCGTTTGCGACTGGGAAGGGATTGCCGACCTACATATCAGGCTCCCTGATACCGGATCGGAAAATGCTCTAATTCGGTCTGTCCGGCCATAATGCCGGCGTCATGATGCTCGGCCTGGCTCGGATGGACGAATTATCGGTACGCGATGATTGTCCAAAAAAACGGGACCATTCAAAAAGGAGCGAACGATGAAACACCTGATAAGCATGCTGTTGCTAGCTAGCGCCGTCCTCTGGGTATCGCCGAGCATCCAAGCGGGCGAAGAGTTCTACGGCACCATTGAAAAGCGTCCCGAAGGCAAGGTCGGCACCTGGATGATAGGCGGTCGCGAGGTCGTGGTGACGGAAAAAACCAAGTTGGAGGAAGACGACGGCCCTCTGGTGGTTGGAGCTTGCGTGGAGGTCGAGTACGAGGGAGGCTCGGTCGAGGAGATTGAAACCGAAAAGCCGGGGAAGTGCCGGAAGTAACGGAACCCCTTTCATATGCCAATGGACTTGGAGAAACCTGAAGCCGGCCCCGCGAGAATTGGCCTTGAGCCGGGTTATGATCAGCCAGGGCGCGGCTTCAGTAGTTCCGACATTGGCAACGATTTCCTGCCGAATCCGGCCACGCGGGATATAACCGCGCCCTAGCCGACCGGAAAGCTCGGCACTACCGCGTCGTTCAAGCTAGAGCATTTTCATACCTACGGGGACTCGCGAGTAGGTCGGGAATCCATTCCCGGCGCAACGGGTTCGTCGGCAAAGGATTGCCGACCTACGAAAGCTTGAGTCGATCTACCCTGGCCGAAGGCGCCAACGACTCCAGCAGGCCTGTTTTGCCGTACGAGCGAGATGAAAACGCTCTAAGTACATTCAGGGAAGTCTTGCGGCATAGGCAACCTGCACGACAACCCCGCCAATCAAGCCAATCTGTCGAGATTCCGCAAATATTTGCGGAATGTACTTAGCTCCTCATGGATTGCCTGCGGTGGAATCCACTTTCGTTTCGGCCCTCGCCTTTTCGCGGGCCACGCGCGCGAGGGTCACGTATTTGCTGCGCAGTATCGCCAATTCCTCTTCTTCCAGCTCTTCCAAATCCAACAGCGTGTCATCGGCTTTTTCGATGGCACGGATGAGTTCGTCCAGTTTCACTTGGAGGGCTTCGGTATCCCGGTTCTGGGTGTGCTGAATCAGGAATACCATCAGGAACGTCACGATGGTGGTCGCCGTATTGATCACCAGCTGCCAGGTATCGCTGAATCCGAAGATCGGTCCGCTGACGACCCATACCAGGATCACGATCATTGCGATGTTGAAAGCCAAGGGCCGCCCCGACAAGCGAGAGAACAGTCTCGCGAACCGGTCGAACTTGGCGTTCCAGTAAGCGGTATTCTCGAGGTTCTTCTTAGCCCAGGCGGCGCATTTGACTAGAAAAGCAAGCATACGGATATACCAAGACATCGCGGCATTCCTCCAGATTTCGGATCTTTGTAGCTCATTGTTTTTAGATCGATCGGACCAAGCTTGAACACGACCGAGCGGCCCACTAGCCAGTGTAGGGTTTTGCCGCGTGGACAGCCAGAGGCGTTTTGAAAGAAATCAATCTCGGCGGCCGGCTTTGGTAAATCGGCCTGGATCCGGCAATAGAAGAAGAGAATTCGACTGAAACTACGCCGGCCGCCAGTCGGCGTTGATTTTGCCGTCGACAAGGCCGATGCGCCGGTCGGCGGCCGAAGCGAATGCAGCGTCGTGGGTCACGGCGACCACCGTCTTGCCCATTTGGTGAGCCAGATCGTGGAGAATCTGCCGCACCGTGGCACTCGATACCGAGTCGAGATTGCCGGTCGGCTCGTCGGCCAGAACGACCAGGGGATCGTTGGCCAGCGCGCGGGCGATGGCGACGCGCTGACGCTGCCCCCCCGAGAGCTGGTGCGGATGTTTCGCGCTTTGCTCGGCGACGCCCAGCCGAGCCAACAACTCCATGCCGCGCGAACGGATCGCGGCATCGCCGAGCTTGCCGAGCCGGCGCATCGGCAGCGTAACGTTGTCGAGCACCGAGAACTCGGCGAGCAGGAAATGGAACTGGAACACGAATCCCAGTTTCTCCAGCCGGCGGTTCGCCAACTCGTTCTCGCCGTACGCCGAAGTATCCTCGCCGTCCAGCCACACCCGCCCCGAGGTGGGAACGTCGAGCAGACCGAGCAGATAGAGCAGCGAGGACTTGCCGGAACCGGAAGGCCCCATGATGCAGACGAATTCGCCCCGCTCGATCTCGAGGTTGATGTCCTCCACCAGGGTCACCGAAACTTCTCCGGCCAGCGTGCGCCCCAGATGCTCGGCGCGGAGAACCGCCGTCATGCGGCACCCCGCAGAATCTCCACGGGATGCACGCGGCCCGCGCGGCGTGCCGGCAGATAGGCGGCGAGAATGCACGAGGCGAGGGCGAAAGCGGTGGCGATGGCGAATTGTTCCGGTCCCCACCAGATCGGCATCTGTACTTTTTCCGTAATGCCGGGCGGCCTGAACTCGATGGTCGACAGCAGCTTCATGAGTCCGGCCCCCAGAACCAGGCCGAATACGCTGCCCACCACGCCGATGATGCCCCCTTCGAGCAAAAAGATGAGGCGTACATCGCGGGCGTGAAAGCCGATGGATTTCAGGATCGCGATATCGCGGGTCTTTTCCATCACGATGGTCGACAGGGTGTTATATATCCCGAAGGACGCCACGATGAGGATCGCCGACACGACGCTGTACATGATGATGTTGCGTACGATCAGCACGCTCAAGATGTCCTCGGAGGCTTCGATCCACGACACCGACTTGTAGCCGGCGACCGCTTCGATTCGCTGGGCGGCATCGCGGGCCTCGTAGGGGTCGTCGAGCTGGATGATCAAGCGGTTAACCCGATTGGGCCGGTCGAACATCACCTGGGCGCGCTTCAGCAAGGTGAACGTCTGGGTCTCGTCGTAGTTCGCGTTGCCGGTGCGGAAGATGCCGACCACCTTCATCGGACGGCTGGCGCCGTTCGCGGCGACCACGTTCACGTTGCGGCCCAGGCCGAGATTGAATTTCTGCGCCAGCCCCGTGCCGACGACGATTCCGTTCGGATTGGCCGCGAGCGCGTCGATCGAGCCTTCGATCATCTTCTCCTCGAGCGTCGACACCGTCTTCATCTTGTCCGGCACCACGCCCGAGAGGGTGACGCTTTCCTCCCGGCCGGCGAATACGAGCACGGCCGAACCGACCAGTACCGGCGCGACCTTCAGCCCGGGCATGGACTCCACGAATTCGAGTTTTTCGCGATAACCGCGGATGCCGCGCGTTTCCGTCTGCGGCTTGACGTTGCTGATCCGGATCGCGCCGCCCGCCCAGCGCAGCTCCGCCGGCTGCGTCCGGGGCAAGCGGTATTCGTCGTAGACCGTGATGTGCGGGCTGTTGTCGATGAGACGCTTGATGAAGTCCTTCTCGGAACCGCGCATCAGGGACGACACCGCCAGGAAGAAGGCGACGCCGAGTATGACTCCGGTAAGCGAAACAAAAGTCTGGCGTGTGCGACCCGTAAGATGCGTGAGCGCCACCTGGAGCTGGATGCGCATCAGGACACCGGCACGGGAGATGACGAACGGATACGGGCGGCGCGTCCGTCGCGAAGGTTTTCCGAAGGCGTCTCGACGACTTGGGCCTCCGGAGACAGTCCCTCGACGATTTCGGTACGAACGGCGCCGGTTACGCCGGTCCGCACCGGCTGCTGGTGTAGCCTCCCGTCCTCAACCACCCAAATGGTGCCGTTCTGGACCGCGGTGGACGGTACCAGCAGGGCATTTTCCCGTTCGGAAACGATCAGGTTGGCGTCGACCGTCATGCCCACCTGCAACTTCTCCGGGTCGGCGAGCCGGATGCGAACCCGGTAGCTGCGTGCGATCGGGTCGCCCTTGGGCGTGATTTCGCTGACTTCGCCGTCGAGCACTTCGTCCGGCAGCGCGTCGGCGCGCAACACCGCCTTCTGCCCCACATGCACCCGCAAAATGTCTTCTTCGTCCACCTCGGCCGTGACCCGCAAAGGCGCGCAACAAGAGAGATAGAACAGGGCCTGTCCGGCGGGAATGAACTGGCCGATCTCGCCGTCGCGCCGGATGATCAGGCCGTCCGCGGGCGCCGTGAGAGTCATGAAATCACGCTGAGCCCGCGCGCGCTCCAGCGCCGCCTCGGCCGCTTCCAGATCGGAGCGCGCCCGGTCCAGTTCGACTTTGGCAATGACATTGCGGCGCACCAGTTCCTGCAAGCGCTGATACTGCGTGCGCGCGAACCGCACGCGGGCGGCCAGTTCCTCGACCGTGTTCCTCAAATCCGCGTCGTCGAGCCGAGCGAGTACCTGTCCCTTACGCACTTGACTCCCTTCATCGACGTTGAGTTCAACCAAATGGCCTGCCTGCCGCGCCGCGATCGGCAGCATGACCGTCGGTTCCACGGTGCCGGTCGCGTAAATCGCCTCCACCGCGGGCCCGCGAGTCGGCGTCACGACGGTGACCGTGACAGGACCTTCGCGCCACCAATAAATTCCGCCGGCGGCAGCGAGCACGCCGATGGCAAGAATCCAGATCCACTTTCTTTGCATTGTTCGGAAGGGGAGAATGACGGTCGTCGATGGTGGGTCTATTGCTGGTTAATTGTTATAGCAAGAAAGGCGGCCCGGTTCCGGGCCCTGTCGAGACTGCCAGACTCGCCCGCATCGGGTTCTTGTAGAGGAAACATGCTCCCATTTTAAACGACATCGAGATGACGAAGCGCGGTCGGCTTGTCGATGCTCCCGACGATCACCCGTGCCGCTTCGAGAACTTTCTGCGACTTCATCGGATTGCCGCATGAACCGACGAAACCTCGGCAGTCTAATCGAAATGAAAGCATTATGCGGATGAGCCAAGATATGATCAGTCTGATCTTCGAATCCGAGCAGCTAGCGAAAACCACCAAGCTTGCACCGGCGCCTTTCTTCCGAATCACCGGCAATTTCATCAGCCAAGGGCCCAACGGGACAGTGGTCGCCAAATTCAGCAATCACTTCTGGGATATGCAAGGCCAGCAGCACTTCACCCAGTACGCCTGCCATGACCGGACGTCGATCCATTTTGAGGATGCGCTGGCAAACACCTCGGAAAGCTTCGGCCCGTTCGATGAAATCTCCGTTGCCGATGGAGTGGTCTACGCCAATGGCCAACTCTTCGCCCGGTTCACCGAGGAAACACAACTCTGGCATTGTTACAAGACCGATACCTATTGGTTGAGCATGATCATCGCGTCGCCGCCCTCGCTGTAGATTGAGTCTTCCTGCAAGGGATTCGACGCCACTATTTCGCTGGGTCCGTTCCCTAACTTAAAGCTCTTTCCCGGGCACTCCATTCCTGAAACGAGGCATAGGCTATGGCGAGCAAGGTCGGACCCAGAAATATGCCGAGGAAGCCAAAGGCCATCACCCCGCCCAAAGTTCCGAGAAACACCAGGATGAATGGCAGATGACTCCCTTTGCCGATGAAATAGGGCTTAAGAAAATTATCGACGAGCCCCACCACTAGAAGTCCCCAGAGCACGAGAAAGACGGCCCACCCCGTCGAACCCTTTCCGAACAGCCAGATGGCCGCGGGTAACCAGATTAATGCGGGACCGACGGGAATCAAGGACAGAACGCACGCCAGCACGCCGAGCAACAGGACGCGGGGGATGCCCGCGATCCACAACCCGATACCAACCAAAATCCCCTGAATCAGCGCGGTACCGATAACGCCGTAAACGACGCCTTTGATGGTGTCCCCCGCCACATGGAGTAATGCCGGCGCCCGTTGGCCGCCGACCCGGGTGAATAAGGGGGCCAGCCTTGTGGATAACGCGGCACCGTCCCGATACAAAAAGAACGCGATGAACACGCTGAGGCTTAAGTACAGGAGACTTTCTCCGAAGTTTGCCGCACTGCGCAACGCCCAATCTCGCAGGGGCATGAGGTACTTCAGCAACGCCTCGGTCAAGCGGGCGCCGCTCCCCACCATCTCTTGCCAGTGGTCGTGCAGACGCGAACCCACAACCGGCAGCTTGGCTACCCACGCGGGTGGGGTCGGCGGTCCCTCACTGAGGAGTTGCCGTGCCATCTCCACGAGCGCGGTCACGTCTTCCGCCAAACTGGTGCCGAGGAGCGCCAAGGGGACAATCAAGACGGCTGCCACTATCAGGACCATCAGTCCACTGGCCAATCCTTTCCGGCCCGCGACGGCCGATTCGATCCTTTGATAAACCGGCCACGTGGAAAAGGCCAGGATGACCGACCACAGGATCGCCGAAAGAAACGGACGCAGCACGACGAAACAGCCCAGGATCAATACGAGGACTACGGCGAAGCCGGCCCACTGGTCGACACGGTTTTCGCTCAGCACGTCGTTTTCTCAGATCGACTGGAAATGCCCAATCACCACCCGCTTACTGTTCGTAACGAAAGTCAAACCACATCGTCACCCCGGCATGGAAGGGGCCGACTAAAGGCCCGTTTGCGATTGGGACTGCCGGGATCCAGGTTACAAGGATGTAGAGGGCAGGCCATCCTTGGCCTCTGGATTCCGGCACTCCCTGCCGGAATGACGGGTAATACTGGCATTGCTTTCTTCACTCACTGTAAAAGATAAGGAAAGGTCGAGCCCTGTCGTTCTCCAAAGCCCTTGGTAGTCTAAGAGGGTGTTTAGAAAGCGTCACGAGCGGCCCGAAGGCAAGCCTGTCCTGAGCTCCGTCGAAGGGTCCGTCCTGAGCTTGTCGAGGGGCTGCCCTCAGGCCGTGCAGTAGCTTCTCGCACACACGCTAAGCTAACCCACGACCTCTTTGGCTTCGGCATATCAAACTCAATCGTTATCACTCCAAGCGCTCGCATATCCGCGCGTTTCGCGTCAAGCCAAGGACTCGAACGCTGTCTAAGTACGTTCAGGGAAGTCTTGCGGCATAGGCAACCTGCAGGACAACCCCGCCAATCAAGCCAATCAGTCGAGATTCCGCAAATATTTGCGGAATGCACTTAGGCTCTTGGGAGCGTATATCGGCGCAGTAGTCGGGCGAAGTCGCCCAAGGCCTCGATGCCGGTGTCTTCCGCCTGCCGGCACCAATTCTCGAGCAATTGCACGCGGGCTTCATAATGGCTGGCGGATCGGATCCAGAGCTGTTTCAGGTCGTGTTTGGAACGGTAGATCGTCTCGAGCGTCCGGCTCAAGTTCAGCGCCTGTTTTAAGGTTTGGCAGGCCGCTTCATCGAGTTCGACGCCCTCCCGGACCAGAAGCGTTTTTACCTTATGCAGCAAAGGCCGGTGGGCGGAAGGAGCGGCCTTCCACTCGTGCCGCAGTACCGGGAGCACGACGCGACGCCCGTACAAAGCCAGGACATGATGGCGGTTGCGCATTACGGCCTGGACCGTGGCCGGGTTGATCGGTTTGGGAGCGCGCTCGAG
This sequence comes from Methylocaldum sp. RMAD-M, assembly GCF_017832375.1. Lineage (NCBI taxonomy): Bacteria > Pseudomonadati > Pseudomonadota > Gammaproteobacteria > Methylococcales > Methylococcaceae > Methylocaldum > Methylocaldum sp. RMAD-M. The sequence continues at coordinate 107,578 of NZ_JAFIBZ010000008.1, forward strand.
GCGGATTCGAGGCGCCGTGCGGCGGATCTCGGCCAGCCGAAACCTTTGCAGCAGGCGGATGTAGACCCAGCCGATGTCCAATTCCCACCAGCGATGGGCGAGACGGGCCGAGGCCGGATACGCGTGGTGATTGTTATGCAATTCCTCGCCGCCGATGAGGAGCCCTAAGGGAAACAGGTTCGTGGAGGCGTCCGGGGTTTCGAAATTGCGATAGCCCCGGTAGTGGCCCAGGCCGTTGATCACGCCCGCCGCCCAAAAGGGAATCCAGAGCATTTGCACCGCCCACACCGTGATGCCATACAGGCCGAATAGCACGACATCGATGACGAACAGCAGGGCAACGCCCCCGCCTCGATAGCGGCTGTAAAGGTTCCGTTCGATCCAGTCATTCGGGGTGCCATAGCCATAGTGGTCCAGCGTTTCGACGTGGCGGGCTTCGGCCCGGTATAACTCGGCGCCTTCCCACAGCACTTTCCGAATGCCGAAGACGCGGGGGCTGTGAGGGTCTTGCGGGCTTTCACAATGGGCGTGGTGTTTGCGATGAATCGACACCCATTCCTTGGTGACTATACCGGTGGTCAGCCACAGCCAGAATCTGAAGAAATGGCTGACGACAGGATGGAGATTCAGAGCGCGATGCGCTTGGTGACGATGCAGGAAAATGGTCACACTGGCAATGGTGACGTGGGTCAGGCCCAGGGTAATGGCAATGAGTCCCCATCCGGGAATGTTGAGCAATCCATCAATCATCTATCCCTATCCTAAAAACGGGGGGAATAACATGTTTAGTCCTTCATCGAATTAGAGCGAGTACGACCGGGAAGGTTTTGCACCGTGTCGCCAGCGTGCGCAGGCGACTTTTTGACGTTGCCGGCACCTAATCCTTTCTGATCAGACGCAACAGAAGCAGGAAGGCTACGGCGCCAACCGTCGCGATAATCAAGCTCCCAAGCCTGCCGCCCCCGGCGGACAAACCCAGCACATCGAACAGAACACCGCCCAACACGGCACCGAACACCCCGACAATAATGTCTCCGATGGCGCCAAACCCGCCGCCTTTGACCAATTGCCCGCCAGCCAACCGGCCGCCAGGCCAATCAATACATACCACATCACTTCCATAGAGCCTCCCGTTTACCCGGGTCAATCGAGTTATTGATTTCCAGTCTGAACGTCCGTGGGGCCGAATGCTTTTTTAAGAACCAGATAGGTCGCCGACAATCCCAGGAGGATAGCTCCAATGCCTATGAGTAGGCCGGGCTCTGCATGTTTTAGGTCCAGGGTGATGAGTTTGTTGCCTAACGCGATGATGGCAACTTCCACCACGAAGGCCGGGTTGATGGAGCCCTGCACGAGATAGCTTTTGATGGACTTGAGGAGTTCCAACCCGATGACCAGGATGAGAAAAAGGCTGAATGATTCGAATAAGCGATTGATATCAACCAAGAAGAAAGAAGACTCGATAATGTTCTTGATGACGACCCGGCTGAGCTCGAGGGTCCCCAAAATCACGGAAATCAGCAGCAAGAAAACCAGCACGTAGACGATGTATTTTTCAGCGCTATCAATGGTTCTTAGCACTTTCACGAGGTTTCCTCAGCGTCGTTCGCCTTCTTCCGGCGTGGGTAGGCCCACATCAACGCTTTGAGCCGGTCGAGGTCGACCGGTTTGACCAGGTGCCCATCGAATCCGGCGGTCCGGGATCGGTCGCGGTCTTCATCCTGTCCATAGCCGGTCATCGCCACCAGCAACGCCCCCTCCAACTCGGGCAGCGCCCGCAGACGGCGGGCCACCTCGTAGCCATCCAGACCCGGCAATCCGATATCGAGCAGGACGATCTGGGGGTGAAACATCGTCGCGGCTTCAAGAGCGCTCGGACCATCGAGTGCCGTCTGCACCTCGTGACCTTCGAGTTGCAGCAACAGCGCCGTACTCTCCGCGGTGTCCATGTTGTCATCGACCACCAGGATACGGTAGCGCATGAGGGGCATGGCTTGGGCCGCTTCGGTTTCCGCCGGAGCGGCAGGGACGGCCGTTTCCGGCAAGGCCGGCAAACGGACCGTGAACTCGCTTCCCTCATCCACCCCGGCACTGTGTACGCTTATCTGTCCGCCGTGCAATTCGACCAGGCGGCGAACCAGCGTGAGCCCGATGCCGAGGCCGCCTTGGGCACGATCGAGGGATTTGTCGGCTTGCACGAAGAGGTCGAAGATCAAAGGCAGCAGTTCCGGGCTGATACCGATACCGGTGTCGGCGACCTTGAGCACCGCTTCCTGCCCTTCGTGTGCCAGGGTCAGGGTGATATCGCCGTGGGGCGGCGTATATTTGATGGCATTGCTCAGAAGATTCGAGACGATCTGTTGCAATCGGGCCGGATCGCCTTCGACCGACAGGCCGTGCTCCGGCAGCGACAAGCCGAGCCGATGGTGATGCGCGTCGAGCTGAAAGCGGGCGTCGTCGACCGCCTGCGCCACCAGATGCGTCAGATCAATCGGCTGTTTCTGAAGCACGATTGTTCCACTGGTAATGCGGGACAGATCGAGGAGATCATCGAGCAACCGCGCCTCCAGGCGGAGCTGGCGATCCAGCATGGCCTGGGCCTGCTTCTCCGCCGCTTCTCCGGCATCGCCGCGCCGCCAGATTTCCAGGGCGTTGCGGATGGGCGCCAGAGGATTGCGCAACTCGTGGGCGAGCATGGCCAGAAACTCGTCCTTGCGCCGATCGACCGTTTTGAGCGCGTCCAGCGCCGCCCGTTGCTCGGTGATATCCTCGATCGCCAGGAGGATGCGCTCCTGATCGCTCCAGCGCAGGACCTGCGCGTTTAGACGCATGGTCCGCTCTCCGAGTTCGGGAAAGGTCTGGGTTACCTCCTTGTCCTCGAAAGCGGCCTGGGCGGGCAAAACCTCTTCGAGAAGCCGGCGCAGGGCGGGAATGTCCCATTGCCCATGGCCCAATTCGTAGAGCCGGACCTGCTCGGTCGCTTCGCGCGCGGTTTTGAAGTTCCGGTAGAAGGCGCGGTTCGCCTGCTGAATACGGAGATCGCCGTCGAGCACGAGCAGCGGCTGACGCATGGTTTCCACGACAGCCTCCGCGAAATCGCGCGCCTGCCGCATCTCGTCGTTCAGCACGTTGAGTTCGCGGTTGCGGGCGCGCAGTTCGTCGTTGCTCGATTGCAGCTCTTCCTGGGCGGTCTCGAGTTCCTCGTTGGTACTCTGGAACTCCTCGTTACTCGATAGCAGTTCCTCTTCCGTTGCCTTGAGTTCTTCCACCGTCGTCTCGTGTGCATCCAGCATGGCCCGAATGTAATCGCGGGCCGCTTCGAGGTCCTGCGTAAGCCTCTGGATCTGGCGATCCTTTTCGCTTTCCGGCCGGAAACTTTCCGCGCGTTTCCCCGGACGCATTCGGCTACGCAACGAACTCCAAAATTCCCCGACAATGGTTGCGCCTTGGTCCACTACCAGTGAGGCTTGCGCTTCAAAAAAAATCAGAAACCACGGGTTTTCCGCCCCGGCGATCCGAATCGGCATGACCTCGATGTTTACCGCGCCGGTGCCGTCCGGCCGTTCCACCTGCACGCCCTCCCGCCGCACCGGAGCCCATTCCTTGCGGGCTTGCTCGATGGCGCTGCTCAGGTCGACGAGGAGGCCCGGCCGGGCCAGCTTCTGCAGCTTGAAAGTCGGAGGACCGCTCGGATTCGCCAGATACGGACCGGTCTCGCCCCGGAACTGAAGCACGTTCATCTCTGAATCGCACAGGACGCCCGGCGGAACGTAGTGGGCCATGGCCAAGCGATCGGCTTCCCGTTGCAGGCGCTCCGCCTCCACGGGTTCGCTGGACAGAGCCAACTGTTTCGGGCGGGACCGGTCCGGCAACGCGGGATACTCCTCCAGCAACGCCAAGTGATTCTTCTGTCCGGGCAGGATCGCCTTGGAATAGATTTTGAGCCGCTTATCGACGGAGCTGAACAGCTCGGAGAAGGGGCCTACGGTTTCGGAGGGTCCCAGCAGAAGAAATCCGCCCGGATTCAAGGCGTAATGGAACAGCGGAATCACCCTCTTCTGCAAAGCCGGCTCGAGATAGATCAACACGTTGCGGCAACTCACCAGATCCAGCCGCGAGAACGGAGGATCGCGGGCCACGTCGTGGCGGGCGAATACGCATAAATCGCGGATCGTGCGGGTGATTTGATAGTGGCCGCCGACCTTGACGAAGTAGCGCCGGAGCCGCTCGGCGGAGACGTGGCGGGCGATATTTTCCAGGTAAAGTCCGGTACGCGCCTTCTCGATGGCGGACTCGCTGAGATCGGTGCCGAAAATCTGAATCGGGGTTTGGGTCAGGCGCTCGCCCAAAAATTCCAGAAGGCAGATGGCGATGGAATAGACCTCCTCGCCGCTGGCGCAACCTGGGACCCAGATCCGCAGCGGAGCTTGAGATGGACGGCGTTCGAACAAGCGCGGAAAGACGGTTCGGCTCAACTCTTCGAACAACTCGGGATCGCGGAAGAAATCGGTCACCTGGACCAGCAGGTCCTGAAAGAGGGCCTGGGTTTCCGCCGTGTCGCTTTCCAACAAATTCAGGTACTCCGGCAGCGTATCCAGCCCGTGCAGGGCGAGGCGGCGCGCGAGTCGCCGCTGCACGGTACCGCGCTTATAGTGGGTGAAGTCCACGCCGGAGACGTTGCGGAGGCGACGAAAGAGCCGGTTGAGCGTTTCCTCGTCCGTGGGCGGAGGTTCGCCGGCGGAGGCGGTACTGTCTACCTTCAGGTATGGATGGCCGCCGAGGCGAGCGAGTTCGCGGGCAATCTCGCGCGGGGGCAGCACCCGATCGACCACGCCGAGATCTACCGCCGCCTTCGGCATGCCGTTGAATCTGGCCGAGCCTTGGTCCTGGGCATAGGTGATACCGCCGGAACCCTTGATCGCCTGCATCCCCAGCGCGCCGTCCGAGCCCGTGCCCGAGAGAATGACCCCGACCGCATTGGCCCCCTGCTCTTGCGCGAGGGAATAAAACAAGCGGTCGACGGGCATGGGCGGCACGGGAAGCCCGTTGCGGGCAGCGAGAGCCAGATGGCCCTGGACCAGGGTCATGACGGCATTGGGCGGGATGATATAGATGTGGTCGGGTTCGACCGCGAGCCCCTCCGTCGCCTCCTGGACCGGCAAGGCCGTTCTGGTCGAGAGGATCTGCGTCAGGACGCTTTCGTGGTGGGGGTCGAGGTGTTGGACCAACAGAAAAGCCATACCGCTGGTGGCGGGAAGGTCGGCCAGAAATTCCGACAATGCTTCCAGTCCGCCGGCGGAAGCTCCGATGCCTACAATGGGAAACGCCATCAAGCTGCATACTCCTGAGTAAGAAATTCTGTCTCGATATTCGACATTATCCGGTACGGCGATGTCCAAGTCCGATTAAAACAAAGGTCCACCTTGAGTGGCGAGCGACGGCGTCCGCACGCCTGCCCGAATCTTTTAACAGTACACTACACGGATTGGTCTGCACCTGCTTGAATTGCCGGCCGCTCAATTCCGGAATTTTTGCGTCACGATCAAGCCGTGAATGCCGCCGTCCATGATGCCGATACCAACACGCCCGAATTGCGGCCGTAAGATATTCGCGCGGTGGCCGGGCGAGTTCATCAAGCCGGCGTGCGCGATGTGAACGCTGGGGGCGAGAGCCAGGTTTTCGCCGGCGATCAGAAAACCGACATTCGATTCGCGCATTCGGTCGAACGGGCTTTTGCCTTCCGGAGTGTAATGAGAAAAATAACCGCGGGCGAACATGTCGGACGAATGTCTTCGCGCCACTTCGGTCAAGGCGGGATCGATCTTCAGCGGCGAAAGTCCTTCCGTGGCGCGCTCGCGGTTGACGAGTCCAAGCATTTGCTCCTCGAGCGCCGGTCTCGGCTGCGGGGCTCCGACCCTGAACGGCAACGAAATATGCTCGTCGGATTCCGGGTAAACCGGAAGCCGGCGGTTCAGCCCGTGGGTAAGCGCATCTTCGAAAATCGGCATCAGAGCCGTGGTCAGCCGTTCCACCAGAACCGCGAAGCGGTTCGCCGTCCCGCTTTCGCGGGCATCCTCGCGTAGATCGCCCGGCAGCGGGACCACGAACAACAAGGCGGCGGCGATGGCTGCCGTTATCAGCCCGTTGGCCAATCCCGGAAGCGTGCCGAACAGGTGATTGAAGAGCCGTCGGTGAATGCCATGCGGCAAGCGTTTGAGCAGCGCATTCCCGAGCAGCCCGATGGCCAAGCTGGTGAGCAGAACGATGAGAAGAAACGCGGCAGGCTGCTGCCACGTGTTCGACAAACCGGTTTTCGAACCCAGTAAATCCGCCACCGGTCGATAAAAGAACCAGGCCGCAAGCAAGCTGCCCAGCCAGCGCAGAAGATTGAGAAAACCCAGGATGAAACCGCGCCGCCATCCACCCCAGACGGCGAACAGAATCAGCAGAAGAAGGAAGACGTCGATGACGTTGAAGGCCATGTCGATAATCCCGTTACCGGCCGATGCTCTTTATTAGATGGCCGTGGTTGCGCATTTGCTTGTCGATGCGGTTCCTATCCCTGAATCGATCGAGCAGCCCCCGCCGCGGTTTGTCCGGCCGTTCTTCTCCGGGAAGGAACCCCGGTTCGCCCGGAAGGTCATTTTTCATAAGGGGCGAACTGCCGTTTCGCAGGGAAGTAGAGCGGAACGGCGAGCAATTCGGGAAAGGATCGCACGGAAGCCGGACAGCCGGCGGGAGATAGCAATGCGTACGAACAGCAACGGCAGTTTCGATGCACTGATTTCCGGGACGATCGTCGGTATTGCCACAACGCTCGCGGCGGCAGCGTGCGGCAAGGCCGAGCGTTCCGGCGCCGTGGCGCCTTTGAACGCCGTGAGTCACGTCACTTGGGGCGACCGGGCCGCCCGGCAGAACGATGTCAGTCTCAAATACACGGGCACCGGATTCGTGCTCAATCACGCCGCGGCCGTTCTGTGGGCGAGTCTCTACGAACGCTGGTTCGGACGAGCCGCCGAGTCGGGCGATGTCGCCAGAGCATTGACGGGCGGAGCGATAGTCGCTGGCCTTGCCTATCTGACGGATTATCATCTGGTCCCCGAGCGCCTGACGCCCGGATACGAGAAGCGCTTGTCGGGCAAGTCGCTGGCGACGGTTTTCGGCGCGTTGGCTTTGAGCCTGCCGCTGCGCGGATTGGTTCAGCATTTGAGACGCTAACCCTCGCTTCGAGAGAGCTTTTCGCCGCCTTGCCGGACGGAGCCGTTCACGGCGATGACCGTCATTCCGCTTCGACGTAGCCGGTCTGGATTCTCTGTTGCACATGCATTCCGTTCTTGGGCGGTTACCGATCCCTTATAATGCACGCCCCAACTATTTTTGAGCGGAATCATGTCCACAATCCCAGCTTGCCCCCAGTGCACTTTAGAAAACACCTACCCGGACGGCGACAATTATGTGTGCGCCGACTGCGGCTACGAATGGCCGATCGAGGAAACTACGGCCTCCGACGACGACGCGGATGCGGTCGTTAGAGACGCCAACGGCAATGTTCTGTCCGACGGCGACACGGTCGTGCTGATCAAGGATCTGAAAGTCAAAGGCTCGTCCATCACGCTCAAAATGGGCACCAAGGTGAAAAGCATCCGTTTGGTCGGCGGCGACCACGAAGTGGACTGCAAGCTGGACAACGGCAATTTCATGCTGAAGGCCTGCTTTTTGAAGAAGGTCTGATAAGCCGCTTTTGACCGATAGCGCTCTGATTCCAGATCCCTTTCAATCAGGCGTTCATTTTCGTAGGGTGGGTTAGGCGCACATCAGCACCAACCGACCGCCGATCACTGCGCTTCGCGTGCGCCGTAACCCGCCGAGCGACCTTCCATCGGCGGGTTACGCGGAGCCTGTCCTGAGCCTGTCGAAGGGCCTGTCCCGAGCGGAGACTAGGGGCTAACCCGCCATCGATGGGTTTCGCTTCGCTCTACCCATCCTACGATGAATGTTCACTCGAATGCCGAATGGAATTGCGCCGGGATTTCGCAAAGCTTCCATCCCGGCCTACAGGCTCTATCGATTCCGGCTCTCGTTCATCGCAGCGGCGCCACTCGTCCGGTCGCCCGGAATTCCCGGTAGTCCTCTAGCACCTGGGCATGGTCGAAGACCAGGGGCTGCGGCAGCTCATCCGGCATCACCACACTGCAATGCTTGGCATCGTCTGCGGCTATCGGCTCGCCGCTAGCCTCTGCGACGTACACGACGGTTACGGTATGGCCTCGAGGATCTCGCTTGGGGTCCGAATAAATCCCCAGCAGGGCAATCAGGCGAACCTCCAGCCCGGTTTCCTCTTGGGCTTCGCGTCTGGCAGCCTGTTCCACGGTTTCGCCTATATCGACGAAGCCACCCGGAATAGCCCAGCCTTGAGGCGGAAAGGCACGTTCGATCAAGACAATGGGCCGGCCGGGCCGGTCGGTCAATTCGATGATCGCGTCGGCGGCAAGGGCGGGAGTCATCGGTCGCGGCATGGCGTTTTCCTGTCGTTCAAGCCTGATCCGATAGACACTTTATCAAATCCAAGTTCTGAGAAAAGTCGGGCGTGGCTTGGATGGTCCCCTTGGACAAGGTCAGTCCGGCGCGAACAGGTCCAACGTCACCGGACGCTGCGCGTTTTCCAGGACTGAAAAGCTGACGCCCAACAGGCGGACCTTGCGCCGGCCGGCTTCGGTGCGATTTAGGAGTTCCGCAAGGTGGGGCCGGACATCGCGGATGTCGCGAAAGGGCCGATCCAGGGTTCGGGCGCGGGTGACCAATTCGAAGTCGTCGTATTTGACTTTGACGGTGAGGCCACGAGCTTGTAGGCCGTGCCGGGCCAGTTTCTTCAGAACGCCTTCGGCGAGTTTGGCGAGGTGCTGGCACATTTCGGCCCGGTCCGAGAGGTCGGCGGGAAAGGTGGTTTCCGCGCCCCAGGATTTCCGCGGGCGGTTGGGGACGACCGGCCGCTCGTCGATGCCGCGGGCGATCCGGTAGTAGTGCTCGCCGGCCTTGCCGAACTGCCGTGTCAACGTGGCCAGCGCCAGGCGTTCGAGATCCCGGCCGCAACGAATGCCCAGCGCGAGCATTTTCGCTTCGGTGGCTTTGCCTATGCCGTGGAAGGCGCCGATGGGGAGCTCCGCGATAACGACCCTCCCCTGTTCCGGCGGAATCAGGCAAAGCCCGTCGGGCTTGTGGCGGTCGGAGGCGATCTTGGCGAGGAACTTGTTGTAGGAAACTCCCGCGGAGGCGGTGAGCTGGGTCGCTTCCCGGATGCGCCGCTTGATTTCCCCGGCTATTCGCGTGGCGGAACCTTGGAGAATCGGACTTGCCGTGACATCCAGATAGGCTTCGTCCAGGGAGATGGCTTCGACCAGGTTCGTGAAGTCGAGGAAGATGGCACGAATTTCCGCCGAGACCGCCCGGTACACGTCGAACCTCGGCCGAATGAACACTGCCTCGGGACACAGCCGGTAAGCCTTGGCCGCAGGCATGGCCGAGCGGATACCGAACACCCTCGCCTCGTAGCTGCACGTCGCCACCACTCCTCGCGAGTTCGGGGCGCCGCCGACCACCACGGGTTTGCCGCGCAATTCGGGAAAGTCCCGCTGCTCCACCGCCGCGTAGAAGGCATCCATGTCGATGTGGATGATCTTTCGTGGGCGTTGGGGCGGCGGAACTTGATCAGAGCCGTTCAAATAGGGTCACCGGGTCTCATTAGGGCTGCTGTCGGACTGCAATCTCGAACCGGCTGTCGCGGGCTAGAGCATTTTCATATCTACTGTACGGGCACTCGCGAGTAGGTCGGGAATCCTTTCCCGACGCCACGTCCCGGCCGAGCGTCTTCGTCGGCAAAGGGTTGCCGACCTACGAATGCTTGAATCCATTCACCCGAGCCGAAGGCGCCAACGACGTCCGCCAAGCCGGTTTTGCCGTACGAGCGCGATGAAAACGCTCTAAAGCCCGCTCCCACGGCAAGATCAATTGCAATCAATACCTGGAAATAGAAACAGCTCCAAGGATACCCGGACCTCGATCTCATCCAAAATGATGTATCCCGCCGGGCGGCCGTTGCGCTAAAAGCGGTCGTCGGCCGGTGTCAAGTCTTGTCGGCGAGACAGCTTTGTCGGAAGGGGCGTCCTGGCGCTCCAATCGCAAACGGTCTGGCCGGGAGCGCCGGCCAGACCCTTCCCAGGACGGCCGTTTGCGATTGGAAGGGGGACTTTGGTGCTCCCAAAGTTCCCGTTTGCGATTGGAAGGTCGCGACTAAAGCGACGTTTGCGATTGGAAGGGACCGACTAAAGGTCCGTTTGCGATTGGAAGGGTCGCGACTAAAGCGACCGTTTGCGATTGGGAAGGAATTGCCGACCTACTTACCCCCGAATTTCGACATGCTGCCTAGGCTCCAACTTCGACACGAATGTCCGAAAACTTGTCGTCGTAAAAGGCGATCCGGTCTTTCAGTTCACGATGCTCTTCGTAGGGGTCCTCGTAGGTCCAGACCGAATCCTCGAGTTTCGTTTCGCCGAGCTTCAGATCGAAGTAATGAGCGGTCCCCTTGAACGGGCACTCTGTCGTGGTATCCGAGCGTTCGAGCCGATCCAGCCTGACGTCGGAACGCGGGAAATAATAACGCGCAGGATGTCGGTCTTCGTCGACTTCGATCACGTCGCGCGAGTCGGCAATCACTTCGTTGTCGATTTTGACTTGCACTCTTTGACCGAGATGCTTTTCTTGCACTTTATGCTCTGGCCATTTTTGGTGTCCTGGCGATTTTTTCATGCTGACCTCCTGGCTTCTTGGCCATGATCGATGTCAAAGGCAGTCTCTACGGCCCGCATGCCTATCGGCCGCTGCCGTAGGGACGGGTGATGATCTCCAGAAGATGACCGTCCGGGTCTTCGAAATACACTCCGCGGCCGCCGTCGTTGCGATTGATCTGGCCCGGCCGGTGCTGGCCGGGATCGGCCCAGTACTCGAGACCCTGCTCGAGTATGCGGCCGAAGATCCGATCGAAGTCGTCTTCGCCGATCAGAAAAGCGTAGTGCTGCCAGGCGATCTCGCCGTCGGTCTCGTAGAAATCGAGCGAAACGCCGTTGCTGAACTCAACGACGAGGAAAGGTCCGAACGGTTTCTGCCCTGGCAGGCCGAGAATTTCGGTGAAGAACGTCGCCGACTTCCGCTTGTCCCGGCACGGGACGATGGTGTGATTGAGCTGTACGCTCATCTGCGATGCTCCCTGACGCCAAGTCTGTTAGCTTTGTGACCGAACGCAAGGTCAAGCAGTTCAACCCGGCTTCGCCGAATCACCGATCTCGCTGATCGGCAGTCGGACAACGAATTCGCTACCCTTTCCCCGGCCCTCGCTAAATGCTTGTATGGTGCCGCCGTGCATCGCCACCAGACTTTCGACCAGCGATAGGCCGATCCCCAAGCCCCCTTCGGTGCGGTCGAGAGTCCGGTCCACCTGATAAAAGAGATCGAACAGATGACACAACGCCGCCGGATCGATGCCGCGCCCGTTATCGCGGACCCGGATGGCGACCTCGTCGCCTTCGCGTTCGACGCTCAGCCGGATTTGCCCTCCCTCATCGGTGTACTTGGCGGCATTGTTGAGCAGATTCGAGACCACCTGCGCCAGCCGCACGAAGTCGCCTTCGACGTGGATAGTTTCCGAAGGCAGTTGCACGCGGAGTTCGTGCCGGCGCGCGTCGATCAGGGGACGGCTGGTTTCTACCGCGCGCTGCACGATATCGGCCACTACCAGCAATTCCCTGCGCAGTTCGATCTTGCCGCGGGTGATGCGGGATACGTCCAAGAGATCGTCCACCAGCCGGGCCAAATGCTCGACCTGCCGATCGATAACATCCCGCGTCCACTGAAGCTTGGGATCCTCCGTTCCCAATTTGCGCATGATTTGAACGGCGTTGCGGATCGGCGCCAGAGGGTTGCGGAGCTCGTGGGCCAGCATGGCGAGGAACTCGTCCTTCCGGCGGTCGGCCTCGCGTAACGCTTCCTCCGCGCGTTTGATCTCGGTAATGTCCTGGAGGATGCCGCGCAGAATGATGCCGCGGCCTTGGGAGCGCGGGTAAGCCGCGCCCCGGAAGTGTAAAGTTACGAAAATTCCGTCGGCACGAGTGCCCTGCAGTTCCAGGTCAAAAGCCGAATCGGCGGATGCGGTGTGCAGCACGTCGAGCACAGCTGCATGATCCTGAGGGTCGATGAACTGCAGCAATCCCTCAAGATTGCACGGAAAGTCGCTTAAGGGATCCACGGCAAAAATGCGGCGGATGTTTCCGTCGCACAAGAGCTTCTGATCCACCGGGTCCCACTGCCAGACGCAAATGGCAGCTAGCGCTTGGAGATCCCGAAGTTGCTCCTCGGACAGTTGCAACGCGACTCGCTGGCGGAATCGACGAATCAGGAACCAGGCATGATCCGCGATCGCCTGGAGGGATGCGAGATCCTCGTTATCGTAGTCGACTGTTTTGTTGCCGACACCGACCAGCAGCACCACGCGATCATCGTATACGACCGGCACCCCCAGATGGCGCACCAGATGGACATGACCTTCCGGATAGCCCTGCTTGCGACTGAGCCCCTGGTAATCGTTGTGAACGTAGGGCCTGCGATGGCGGGCGCAGTCGGCCCAAATACCGGCGGTGCTTATCGGGTAATGGCGTTGATATACCGCTTGGCACTGGCGAAGGGTTGCGGCCGACCAGGTACCTAGTTCGATAGTCACCTGGTCTTCATTGACCAGATGGAAGTAGCCGACTTCACTGTCCGTCACTGCGACCGCCGCCTCGATAGCCGCGGAGTACAATCTGGGTTCGTCTGCGTCGAGAGCGTGGCGATATAAGTCCAGTAACGCGGATTTTGCCTTGTCGGGGATTGGGGCTAAGGGCGTATTAATCATTGATAAGAAATCATGTCACAGTGAAACAAGGCAGGCTTGTAGCCTTTCTCACCATTCTGGCCCGATGGCAAGAACGAGAGGGATTAGGGGCGCATGACGCTCAACTTCACAGCAACGTAAACAAAACTTCGATTTAGGCCCGCGTGTAAACCTTATCACGCGATCGCGAAGAGGTCCCAAGGGTCGGTTGTATCGCGCTCTCGCCGCCCGGAAGGTTTATCGTGTCCCTTTAATCTGGAATCGAAACCGAACGCATCGGTATTTATTGATAACTGAATGGCAAGAACCCGCAAGTTCGACCATTTTTTTCGGACAATGTTTTCGTTTTTTTGCCTGCCCGTCAGAACTCGAAAGCCCAGCTTTCCCGGTCCAACTGGCGCTGCAGCACGATACGGCGCGGCGGCTGGATCAATAAGGTCCAGGTTTGCTGATTGTTGCGGTACGGCTCCTTTACCGATTTGAAGGGTTGGGGATTCAGCACGGCCAGGCAGAAGCCGCCCGGCGCGCGCACCGATTCGTAACGAATCAGGCCGACCCAGGCTTCCCGTGCCTGTTCCGCCAGCAGCTGCGTGCCGGCGTAATCGGAAGGATGCGTCCAGGTCTCCCGATGGGACACCAGGGGCGGCTTCGAAAGGTCGATAGCCTTATCGGCGGCGGCATGAAATTCGAACAGAGTCAGCTCGACGCTCGCCGGACGGCCTGACAGGCCTTCGCTGTCCAGCCAGAACCGCAACCGCCAGTAGCCGCATTCGGCTGTGGCCGTTCGGCGATCCTCGGCGCCGTAAAAAACGCCGGGGTCGGTGCGCCGGCGAAATCGCGAACCGCCCGGCAGCGGCCAATAGCGGAACGGCGTCGCCAGCAGCCAGTGCAAGCCTTGGGCGTCAGCGGGCAGGCGCGGCTTGGCCTCGTCGAGGATGTCTTCCAGCAATGTCTGATCGTCCAGATTGCCCGAAGCGAGGTGCATGGTGGCGACCCGATGCTGCGCCTCGACTGCCCGCCAGCCGCTGCCCCGCCAGGGGCGTGGTTTAAACACGAGCACGGTGAGAATCCAAGTACTCACAGGCATGAATCAGGCCGTCGACCCGCTTGATGACCTCCAACGGCCGCTGTCCGTCGAAAGCGCGGTTGGCCGATTTCAGCCAGCTTCGGGCCAGTTCGTCGTCGCCGCCGACCAGCGATGACAGGGAACGATACAGGCGCACGAAATGGGCGGCCAGCTCCCAGGGTTTGCCGCCTTCCGGAAGAGCGTATCGGCCGTTCAACAGCCGGGACGCGGTCGGTTGGCTGGCGCCGATAATGCTTTTCAGATCGCTGGGCCCCAATCCCAGGCGGCGAGCGGCCTCGATCACTGCTCCGGTGAGGACGCGCGAGCGGTCTGTGGCGGGGGCTGAAGCTGGGTGTGTCATGGGGTCTTTCCTCGCTTGCTTGCCAACGTGTTTATTCTACTGAATAACCCTATCATAAAACACACCGTGTGAATATCCGTTAACAGCCGGATGCACGCCAGATCTACCGAGACGATTATTTCGTCGATCCATCACTCCTGATCCACTTTCTCGATGCGAAAAATATTCGGTTGGCGGACAATCCTAAGCTCGGCTCTCCGTTCCGAAGGTCGAACATGAAAGCAAGCGTGCGTAATCGGCCGGAAGGTGTGGTCAAACCTATACGAAAGGGCTTGATGAGTTTCGAAGTCGCGATCCAGCCGACGAGGACGTGAAAAAGACCGACCGCCCCAAACCGACATGAAGAAAAACACCCTCCTAGCTCAAGAAGGCCGGCATCCCGATGACTCGCTAGCCGCGTTCTTCGAACGGCAAACCCGGCGTCACGGATCTCGGGAAGCTGTTCGCTATAGGCCAAGATACCGCACCATTCGCTGGAGTTACGACATGCTCGGCGAGCGCGTGTTCGGATTGGCACAAACGCTGGCCGCACACGGCATCGGAACGGGCGATCGGGTCGCTCTCTGCGCGGAAAATTCGCCACACTGGGTTGCGGCCTTCTTCGCCATCCTGGCCCGCGGCGGCGTGGTGGTGCCTCTGAATCCGAAAAGCACTCCGGATCAGATCGACCGGATCAGCAAATCCGCCGAGCCTAAGCTGGCCCTGCTATCCCCCTCGCTCGCCTGGCCCGACGAGGCCGTGCCGTGCTTGCCGACGGCCGACTCGTCCTACTCGGCGAACGAAGCCGCGGCCATGCGGGACAAAGCCGTCTTCGAGAACTCCGGCGGGCTCGCCGAAATCATCTACACCTCGGGGACGACCGGCGATCCGAAAGGCGTCATGCTCTCTCACGGAAATCTCCTGGCCGATCTCGACGCCGTGATGAAAGCGGTGCCCTTGACGCCCGACGATCATATCCTCACCTTGCTCCCCTTGTTTCACGTGTTCGGTCAAATGACGAGCCTCCTGTGCTCGCTGTACAGCGGATGCTCGGTCACCTATATCGCCGCCCCGACGACCCGCGCCATTCGGGAAGCATTGACCTACACGCCGGCGACTCATCTGGTCGTGGTGCCCGAAGTGCTCAAGACCATGATGGATCGCCTGGAAAGCCGGCTGGGCCGAATCCCCGGTTTCCTCCGGCGCGCGCTGCGCGACCGCATCCGTTCCCGCATCTCCCGGACACTCCGGACCATCGTTTGCGGCGGCGCTCCGCTCGATCCGACGATCGAGGACAAATGGTGGAACCTGGGCTTCGAGGTCTTGCAGGGCTACGGACTCACCGAGACGAGCCCGGTCGTCAGTACCAACACCTCCGCCGCCCATCGCGCGGGATCGGTCGGAAAGCCTCTGGACGGGGTCGAGGTCAGGCTGGCTCCGGACAACGAAATCCTGGTCCGAGGCCCGATCGTGATGCAGGGGTACTATCGGGATGCCCAACGCACCGAGGCCGTTCTGGACCACGGCTGGTTCAAGACCGACGATGCCGGACGCTTCGACGAGGACGGATTCCTGTACGTCTTCGGACGCAAGAAATACATGATCCTGGGGCCGAGCGGCGAAAACGTCTTTCCCGAGGATCTGGAAGCCGAACTGAGCCGGGTTCCCGGCGTCATCGACAGCGCCGTAGTGGGCTTGCCGAGGAACGGCCGGACCGTCGTTCATGCCGCGCTGCTCTGTGAGCCGAACCGAGCCGCCGGCGCCGTGGCCGAAGCCAACCGGCATTTGGCGCCGCACCAGCAAATCACGAGCTGGTCTGTTTGGCCCGAGCCCGATTTCCCGCGTTCGGTCACGCGCAAGGTTAAAAAAGAGGAAGTCATCAAAAGACTCAGCAGCGAACCGGCCGGCCGGCCGTCTCAAGGCGGGCGGATCACGCCGCTCAAGCGGCTCTTGGTCGAGGTGACGCAAACGGAGATCGGAGAAATCGACGATTCGACGCGGATCGTAGCCGACCTGAACCTGGATTCTCTGCTGCGAATCGAGCTGGTCTCGCGGATCGAGGACGAATTCGGGGTTTATATCGAGGAAATGCAGATCACGCCGGAACTCACGGTCGCCGATTTGGACGCGCTTGTGCAAGGCCAAAAGGGACGAATGCCCCAGTTGGGGCGTTATCCACGCTGGTCGAACTCGGCTTGGGCCGGCCGATTGCGGCCCGCGGTAAATCAGGTTGTCTTCCGCTGGTGGCTTTCGATCTTCTGCCGCTTGCGCATAAGCGGCGAGGAAAACCTGACGAATCTTCAGGGACCGGTGCTGTTCATGGCGAATCACCGCAGTTTTCTCGATCCGGTCATCGCGACCTGGACGATTCCAGAAGTTATTCGCTCGCGCCTCGGCATCGCGGCCGGCACCGAGGTTCTCTACGGCAAATACCCTTGGTTCGCGCCGCTGGCGGAACTCGCGTTCAATGCCTTCCCGTTTCCCACCGGAACCCACGAAAACATCCGGCCGGGGCTCGATTATATCGGCCGCATGCTCGACGACGGCTGGAACGTTCTGATTTTCCCCGAGGGAGGGCTGAATCGGTCCGAACGGCCGCTGCTCGATTTGAAGGGCGGCACCGGCGTGGTCGCCGTCGAAATGGGCGTCCCCGTCGTACCGCTCGTCATTCAAGGCACCGAGAAAATCCTCCCTCCCGACACCCTCGTGCCGAAGAGGCGGGATCAAGTGAGCGTCCGCTTCGGAAAGCCCTTGAATTTGGCAGGACAGGAATACGCCGACGCGACTGCGAGTATCGAATCGCATCTGCGACATTTACTTGAAGATCGGGAAAACCGCGAATCAGCTCGTCGTAGGCCGGAATAAGCGCAACGTTTCCGGCACCGGCTCCCGGCGATGAGTCCTTGTCCCCGACATCGTTTGACCCAAACCAAGATGTCGGGAAAGGATTCCCGACCTACCAGACGGCCCAGGCTCGTAGGTCGGCAATCCCTTGCCGACAAACCCGCTGGATCGCGGAAAGGCTCGCGAATAAAGCAGCCGTTTGCGAGCGGGCGCTACCGCAGACCAAAAATGCTCTATCCGAAGCACTGTCAGGTCTTTTTCTTGTGCCTGATCAGGCGCCGACGCTTTCGAACCTGGCGGGCGGAAAGAATGTTGCGTTTGCCCTTGAACGGATTCTCGCTGCTCCGGAACTCGAGCTTGATCGGCGTTCCCTGTATGTCCAAGGTATCCCGGAAGACGTTGATCAGGTAGCGTTTGTACGCCCCCGGCACTTCTTCCGTTTGATTGCCGTGGATCACGATGACCGGCGGATTCTGGCCGCCCTGATGGGCGTATTTGAGCTTGATGCGCCGGCCGCGAACCAAGGGCGGTTGGTGCGCGACCAGGGCGTCCTGAAGGATTTTGGTTAGCCGCGAAGCGGACAAATCCCGCGTCGAAGCCTCGTAAATGGCTTCCACCGTATCCAGCAGATTGCCCACGCCCGTGCCGTGCAGCGCTGAGATGTAATGCTTTTCCGCGAAATCAAGGAACGGCAGTTTCAAATCGATCTGGCGCCGCACGTTGTCTTTCTGGTCCGGACTGAGCCCATCCCACTTGTTCAGGCCGATGATGAGCCCGCGGCCGATTTCCAGAACCATGCCCAGGAGATTGGCGTCCTGATCGGTCACGCCCTCGCGGGCATCGATCAGGAAAATCACCACGTGGGCCGTTTCGATCGCTTGCAGGGCCTTGATGACGCTGAACTTTTCGATGGTTTCCGAGACCCGCCCGCGGCGGCGGATGCCGGCGGTATCGATCAGGGTATAGGCTTTGCCGTGACGCTCGAAGGGAATGTAGACGCTGTCCCGCGTCGTTCCGGGCTGATCGTAGACGACTACCCGCTCCTCTCCCAGAATGCGATTCACCAAGGTCGATTTGCCGACATTGGGACGCCCCACCACGGCGATGCGAATGCCGGGCGATTCTTCAGTCATTTCCGGCTCTTCCGGAGCCGGCAACTTGGCTTCCAGCTCGTCCAGCAGCGTATCGATTCCGATCGCATGGGACGCCGAGATGGGGTGGGGCTCACCGAGGCCGAGAGCGTAGAACTCGCCCGCAACGACCGCCAAATCCGCCCGGTCGATCTTGTTCACCACCAGAAGAACGGGCTTTCCGGTCTTGCGCAAGCGTTCGGCAATGGCTTCGTCGCCGGCATTGAGGCCGTGACGGGCGTCGACCAGCAGCAGGATCAGGTCCGCTTCCTCCAGCGCATAACTAACCTGGCGCATAGCCTGTTCGTCGATGCCGAGTTCGGTCTCGACGATACCGCCGGTATCGACCACGAAATAGTCCTTTTGACCGCGCCTTACCCGGCCGTATTGCCGGTCTCGGGTCAAGCCAGGGAAATCCGCCACGAGCGCGTCGCGGGTCCGGGTCAGATAATTGAATAGGGTGGACTTGCCTACATTAGGGCGGCCCACCAGGGCGACCACGGGCAACATAAACTACTCCAATCGCAAACGGTCATCCGGGGAGCGCCCGGATGCCCCTTCCAATCGCAAACGGTCATCCGGGGAGTTCCCGGATGACCCTTCCACCGCGATGGCGGCCAAGGTGCCGCCGCTGGTATAAACGTAGATGACGTCGTCGAACACGACTGGCGTCGCCGCGATTGGGCTCTTGTCCACCCTGACCCGGCCCACCAAGCTGCCATCCTCCTGGGAAAGCAGATGGAGATAGCCCTCGAAATCACCGACCACGACATAGTCCTTGACCAAAGCTGGCGCCGTCAAACGCCGGAAGTGCAACTCGTCCTGTTTCCACAGATCAGCGCCGTTGCGCACGTCCAATTGCCAAACATCGCTGCTGGCGTCGGTTACGAACAGCGAGCGGCGGGCCGCCGCCATGCCGGTGTAAGAAGATAGTTCGGCCTGGCGCCAGAGCACGTCGCCGTCTTTTAACGATACGGCGGCCACGCCGCCTTGATAACCCGTCACGTAGATGGTGTCTCCTTTCACGATCGGATCGGAATCCATATCGACCAAACGCTCTATTTCGGAGCGACCGTGGGGCAACGCAATCGTCGCCTCCCATTCCGGTTTGCCGTCAGTCAAATTCAGGGCAATCAGCTTGCCGCTGCCATAACCGTCCAGCACGAAATCGTCTGCAATCGTCGGCGAACCACGGCTGCGAATCGAAAGTGCCGGTATCGTCCGGTCATGATACCAGCGCGTCCCACCGGTATTTTCGTCGAGCGCGGTAATGCGCCCGTCGCTGCTCCGTATCACCACCGTGTCGCCTTCGACGCGCGGCAAGGCGAGAATCTCGCTGGACACGTTGGTTTTCCAAAGCACCGAACCGTCGCCGTCATTCAGCGCCACGATCTCGGCGTTGCTGGTGCCGAGTATGAGCTTGCCCTCACCCGCCACGGGTCCGGCGGAAACGGCCAGCTCAATATCCACGGACCACAGCTTGTCGCCGTTGAGACGGCTGCGCGCCTGAACTTCGCCCTTGCGGTCGGCCGCGAAAATCTTGTCTTCGGTGACGGCGGGAACCAGGTTCACATATTGCTCGGCATAACCTTTGCCGATATCGACATCCCAAAGCACCGTCATCTTGACCGCGGGCTCGAAATCTTTGAGCTCCGCGGGCGGGTCGGCATTATCCGAAGCTCCGAAGTACTCTCCTATACCGGAGGCTGCTTCTTTCAGTGGACCAAGCGCACTACAGCCGGTCAGCAGCAGACCGCACAAAAACAAGACCAGAAAACGGCGCATCAGGACCCGGCTGGTTTCGGCGCGGCCGGTAGATCGTTAAGCTTCAGCTCCAGCAGCGGGGAAGCTTCGCCGAATTCTTTCGCGGCTTCGTAAGCTCTACGGGCTTCGTCGGGCCGGTTGGCGGCCGCGTACAGATCGCCTTTGAGCTCTTGGTAAAGACCCGCAAACTTGCCCATCTGTTCCGCGGTCAACGGCTCCAAAAGGCTCAGTGCCGGACCGGTTTCTCCCGAAGCCAGCATCACCTGGGCGAGACGGAGCCTTGCGATATGCTTGAAGTTTTCGTCCTTGGTTTTTGCAAGCGTCTCTTCCAGAACGGCCTTCGCGCCAGGCAAATCATTGGAATCGACCTTGAGCTTGGCGAGCAGCAACCGGGCGTAATCGGCATAGGCGCTCGACGGGTACGTGGCGATGACCCGCTCGCCCAATTTGATCGCGGGTTCCGTTTGCTTGGTTTCCGACGCCTTCAGCATTTGCAGATAAAGATTGGAGGCCTGCTCGTTTTGGCTGCGCACATTGCCCTGCCACATGTTCCAGCCGATGATGAGCGCGACGCCCAGAAGAACACCGAGAATCAGCGATTGCCGATTTTCTTTCCACCACCGCTGGAGCGCTTCTAAGCGCTCTTCTTCTGTCAAATACGTTTCCACTCGAACCTCGTCGCGTTAAATGAGTGCTTGCAAAAAGGGGATCAGCTCGGATTGCGAAAGGGTCGTCTGGCCGGCCTCGGTGCGTAAGTATTTGATGCCGATCAGCTGATCTCGCGCCTCATCTTCACCCATGATCAGCGCCAGTATTGCGCCGCTTTTGTCCGCCCGTTTGAATTGGCTCTTGAAACTGCCGCCGCCGCAATTCACCACCAGCCTCAAGTTCGGCAGGGCATCGCGCAAAGCCTCGGCCAGCACGGCGCCCTTGCGTTCGGCGTGTTCGCCCACGCGGATCAGATAAGCATGGGGCAGCGCCGCGGCATCCAGTTTTTCCGGGGATTCCAGTAGCTCGATCAGGCGCTCCATGCCGAGAGCGAATCCGGTTGCGGCGGAACCTTTTCCGCCCAATTGTTCGATCAGGCCGTCGTAACGTCCGCCGGCGCAAACCGTCCCCTGAGCGCCCAGTTCGTGGGTGACCCACTCGAAAACGGTGCGGCAATAATAATCGAGGCCGCGCACCAGCGTGGGATTCACGGAATAAGCAATACCGGCTTCGTGGAGAAGCTCCCTCAATCGCTGGAAATGTGTTTTGGATTCCTCGCCCAGTTCGTCCGTTAAAACCGGCGCCGCCTGGATCAGCTCGCGCATATCCGGATTCTTGCTGTCCAGAATGCGCAAGGGATTGGATTCCAGGCGCCTCTGGCTGTCTTCGTCGAGCTTCCCATAGTGCGTACGGAAGAAGTCCACCAGCTTGGCGCGATAACCGTGCCGCTCTTCGGCCGTTCCCAGGGTATTGATTTGCAGTTCGAGCTTGTGCGCGATGCCGAGTTCCCGCCACAGCCTGGAGCTCAGCAAAATCAGCTCGGCATCGATGTCGGGGCTCGCCATGCCGTAAGCCTCGACACCCACTTGGTGGAACTGGCGATAGCGGCCCTTCTGCGGACGCTCGTGGCGGAACATGGGTCCCGCATACCACAGCCGGTTGATCTGATTGTGCAGCAGGCCGTGCTCCATGCACGCCCGCAGGCAGCCAGCGGTACCTTCCGGACGCAGCGTCAGGGAATCGCCGTTGCGATCCTCGAAGGTATACATTTCTTTCTCGACGATATCGGTGACTTCGCCGATCGAGCGCTTGAACAGTTCGGTCCTTTCCACCAACGGCAGACGGATTTCCTCATAGCCGTAGCTCGCCATGACACGGCGCACCACCGACTCGACATGCTGCCAGCGCGGCGTGCGATCGGGCAGTATGTCGTGCATGCCGCGAATCGCCTGAATCTTTTCCATAGTCGAAAGGGTTGTCGTGGGGTTATTTAAGAAGCGGGAGTCAGTCTACCGAAATGTAGCGCTTGGCCTGCACGGCTTCCTTGGTATTTGGAAATTTCGACCGCAGGGTTTTCGCATAGTCTCTGGCTGCATGGAAATTGCCGAGACCGGCTTCGGTCTCGACGCCGATCCAAAGCGATCTCGGATCCGGTTCCGCCACTGCGTGATAGCGCTCCAAAAACGCGCGCGCAGACATGCCCTGACCGGTTTCGCGGCTCAGCTCGGCCATCTCGATCAACGCCGGCGCAAAGCGGGGATCGTATTCCAGCGCCTGACGCAGATACTGCTCGGCTTCCCCATTTTGACCTGCCGACCGGGCGCAAATCCCGGCATTGGTGAGCGCGATCCAGGGCGAGTTATAGAGCTTCGAACCGATGACTTCCCGGAACTGGCTCATGGCTTCGGCGTACCGGCCCTGCCCGCACAAAAACCGGCCGTAGTTGTTGCGGACGCCGAAGTTTTCGGAATTCGCCGACAAGGCCTTCTTGAACTCGCGCTCGGCGTCGGCCGGCTGATCCAGCCGCTGATAGAGCACCGCCAGCGCGTTGTAGGCCTCGCTGTTTCGTCCGTCCAGTTCGGCGGCCTTGGTCAGATCCTGTAGGGCCACCTCGTAGTTGCCCGCTTCCATGTATTGGATGCCCTTTCGAACATAAATGTCGGATTGGCTGAGCGAGCCGTAGGGATCGTTAGGACGGGTATTGTGCGTCTTCGACGATCCACAGGCCGCGAGCGCCACACACACTATCGGACCGATCAAAACCCGGAATTTCATGACTGTACAACCTGTAAGCGGTGGTGCCTGCGCGTCCGGTCGTTCACCCGCCCCACCAGCTGGCCGCAGGCCGCGTCGATGTCGTCGCCGCGGGTTTTGCGGGTCGTGGCGATCAATCCGGCGGCGTGCAGCATGTCGCTGAACCGGCGTATGGTTTCCGGACCGGAGCACCGGTAATTGGAACCCGGAAACGGGTTGAACGGAATCAGGTTGACCTTGGATGGCACGTGACTCAAGAGGCGAATCAAGGCCCTGGCGTGCGCGGGCGTATCGTTGATGCCGTCGAGCATCACGTATTCGAAGGTCACTTTGCGGCGATTTTCCCGCCCGACATAGCGCTTGCAGGCTGCCAGAAGCTCCTTGATCGGGTACTTGCGGTTGATCGGCACCAATTCGTTGCGCAATTCGTCGTCCGGCGCGTGCAGGGAGACGGCGAGCGCGATATCGGACACTTCGGCCAGCCTGTCCAGAGCCGGAACGATGCCTGAGGTGCTGAGCGTCACCCGGCGCTTGGAGAGCCCGTAGGCGAAATCGTCCAGCATCAGGCTGGTGGCGGCGACAACATTGTTGAAGTTGAGGAGCGGCTCGCCCATGCCCATGAGGACCACGTTGGTCACCCGGCCTTCGCCGAGTTCGCGCCGCGCCACCCAGAGCTGGCTGATGATCTCGGCGGCGCTCAGGTTGCGATTGAAGCCCTGCCGCGCCGTGGAACAGAACGAGCATTCCAGAGCGCAACCCACTTGGGACGATACGCACAAGGTGCCGCGCCCGTCTTCGGGAATGAAGACGGTCTCGATGCGGTTTTGGTCATCCAGTTGCAGCAACCATTTGCAGGTGCCGTCCGAGGATTTCTGCGCATAGGCGATCTCCGGCACGCGGATTTCGCAACGTTCGGCCAGCCGCGTCCGCAGCGACTTGCTCAAATTGGTCATCGCCGAGAAATCGGCGACGCCGCGCTGATGTATCCATTGCAGCAACTGCGTCGCACGAAAAGGTTTTTCCCCGATCTCGACGAAGAAGGCTTCCATCGCCTTCCGGTCTAGGCCGAGGAGATTCAGCTTTTCGCCGGAATTAACGGGTGCGGGGGCAGAGCTCATTCTCTTTGAAGAAAAATGCGATTTCCTGTGCCGCCGTATCCGGTCCGTCGGAACCATGCACCGCGTTTTCGTCGATGCTGACGGCAAAATCGGCACGGATGGTGCCGGGTGCGGCTTCCTTGGGATTGGTGGCGCCCATGATTTCGCGGTTCTTGCCGATGGCATTCTCGCCTTCCAGAACCTGCACCATCACGGGACCGGTGATCATGAAATTTACCAGATCGTTGAAGAACGGCCTTGCCTTGTGGACCGCATAAAATCCCTCCGCTTGCTCGCGGGAAAGATGCAGCATTTTAGCCGCGACGATTTTGAGCCCCGCTTTCTCGAAGCGGCTGTAAATTTCGCCGATCACGTTCTTGGCTACAGCGTCGGGTTTGATGATGGACAAGGTGCGTTCGACCGCCATTGGATCTCCTTGATTCGGATTCGCCGGTGTTGTGTAGTGAATGAAAACCGAGCGTTCTCGGCTTTCGGAAAAACGTTCGCCGCCCAGATACGGGCAGATAAAACATTGGGATTTTACTGGAAAATTGAGCCGATGATAAGAAATACCGGCCCTTGAACCCGTTTTCAAACGCCATGAGCAGCATCATGGCGTCGCACGGCAGATTGAAGCCGGCCTTTAGACCGCGAAACCTTCCCCGCAACCGCAGGTCGCCTTGACGTCGGGATTGTCGAAGCGAAACGCTCCGTTGATCCCCTCCCGGCGATAATCCACCCGAAGTTGAAGACTCAACTCGCCGGGCCAGAACTCCGGCCACCCTGGAAACTTATCATTATCATTCCCAAATCGACAGGAGAAGGGCGCAGGCTTTCGTTGTTTGACTTCCATGACCGCGCCAACGGAGTATCCACGGCGCGGGTGGGTTAGCAGAGCATAACCCGCTTTCAGAGATTCACCGACGCCCCCCGGCGCGATACGCGTCGCTGCTTCCCGCAGGGAGGTGGACTGATTCAAAATTAAAAGCAAATAACCAAAGTCTGACCCCTTCGAACTGACCCCTTCGCTCGTTCAGCGCATCATATGGCTCTGGATAAAAATCTAATTTAACGATCACCCTTTAACTGCTCAGACTTGCATTGTGCCTTGCCGCCTCTTCATCCGCGGGATCAACATAGTAATCGTCCCAGGAGCGATAAGTCCTATTTCGGTTATCTTTAACGCGTCCGCCGAGTTGCGTGGCAATTTCAATCATCCATTTTAAAGTCTTCTCGTCGGAATTCTTTGTCATCAAATGACTTTTTGATAAAAATAGTTTTCCTGGAATATCCCCCATAGGGTCAAATACTAAAGTGTCTTTCTCCGCCCTGCTGCCTGTGTCACTTTCCTTGAGAGCAATATCGTTACGCGCTTTGGCTAACGCCTTTAGCTGGGCAAGCGATGGCGGTAAATAATAGAAAAGTTTCTTTCTGCCGAGCCACCACGGGCCATATCGTGTTTTTAGGCCCAGGACTATGAAAAATAAACCTTTCTTTACCGCCATTGCTTTATAAGGGGTGGTTATTTGAACGATTTTATGACACCTGCACCACTGTAAAGTCTATTGACATTGGTCAAGCCCTTACCACGCTCATATAACAGAGGAATTCCAAGACCATAATCAGCGCTATAATCCCTAACATGATTAGCCCATTGCCCTTTAGTCGTTAGGTCTGCCCAAAGCGCGGTAGGGCGCAATAGCGTACTCGCGTATTGCGCCGAATAAAGGCCGAATTCATGCGGCGGAATACGGGAGTACCCTATTCCGCCCTACGCGAGCTAAATGAGCAGATTATTTACCGTGACTAACTCGGATAACTTTTGCATCTCTTTTTGATATTTCTATCATGGCCACTCCACCCATTAGTCCTTCTGGTAACGTTCCTTTTATTACCCAAACGGTATTATTAAGGACCGCTTTTAGAGGTTTTTGTCTATCAATATTTTCCACACCATATATCGGTTTTAAAATCGCCTCCGCCACGACTACGGCCGTCATCTCGTCGGGAATAAAACCTTCATCAGGAACATAGGAGTGTTCCTGCGCCATAACGCTATAGCTTTCAGCTACCATTAAAAAAAATATAAAAAAGACACGACTTATCCGCTGACTCATTTGGCTCCGCTCCCAACTGTTTGGACGGTGCCGTGAAGTGGGCTATTTGGTAACGGTGTATACATTTTTATCTGTCCTTGAGGAGTGCCGAGTAATCCTGGAAGATTATCTTTGTCAAGATTTCTCTTGTCATCCTCTGAGAAGTTCTCGTTGTCATATCTTTTATCGTAACTGCCATGGGTATGATAGTTTCCGGCAGCTTTGGTACCAGTGGGACATACCCCATCATATGACCAATCTTTTCCACCCTTATTGGGAGGTGTATAAAAACAGCTTCCATTTGCATAAGTACACAGCCTACCGGCATATTCGACGCCATCCTTAATTGATTGCGGATTAATATCCCTAACGGCCTGCTCCCCAGCAGCTTGAGCACTCGGATACTCTGCGTAGGGTTCCAGCCCAAATGGATCGATGTAATTCAGCGGGTTATTCCCCACATAGGCATAGGTATTTAGACCACCCACGAGCCCGATCGGATCGCTCTCCAGATACCGCCCGAGGCTCGGATCGTAATCGCGGAAGTAGTTGTAGTGTAGCCCCGACTCGCCGTCGTAGTACTGGCCCGGGAAGCGCAGGTTGAGTGTGAGGGGCTGTTGATCGCCATCCGGGTCTTCCTCGGGGCGACCGCCCCCGAAAGGATCGGAGTCCCAAAACCAGGCTACGGTCTGATTTTGATCGGTCAGAAGCCTCGGCGCAGCAAGGTGGTCGGCCTGAACGAAATAGACGGCGGGTTCGCTTTGTGGTGGGGCGCCGCCGACACAGGTCGGGTAATCGCAACGCAAGACCAGCCGGCGCGCGTCGAGGACGGTAATCCAATGGTCGCGGTCGAGGTCGCGGGGGTCGCCGGGGCCAACCGGCTGGTTGCGGGCTTGAAGTAGGATGTCCACATCGCTCCGGTCGATGACCCCGTCGCGGTTGAAGTCCTGCTCGCGACCCTCGGGAGAGCGGATGAAGGCCAGCGGCAGATCGTCGAGATAGACAAATTCCCGCAGGGGCTGGCCTGCTTCGCCGCTTTCGGCAATGAGGTGCCCGGCCGCATCGTAGTGGTAGCCCGTAGTCTGGAAGGTGGTTTTTTGTACGCGCTGTCCCAAACCATTGTATCGGTAGGCGGCCCGGGGCAGGCTCTCCTGGTTGACCGTTGTGAGTCGGCCGTCCTCACGATAGCCGAATTGGTAGCTGCCCGCGCCGACCATGCGACCGGCTTCGTCATAAGCAAAGCTGCGGTTGTCCAGCCCCTCGGCCGCGAGCAGCCGATGAGTATCCAGGGCATAGCGGTATGCCGTCTGACCCGCGCTGCGGGTTTCGAGGAGGCGGTTGCCGACCTCGTCGTAACTCCAACCGCGACTGCCGTAGCGCCCATTGGCGCCGATCAGTCGGTCCAGGGCATCGTAGGTAAAATTCTGGTTGCGGCCCATGTCCAGCCAGTCCGTGATACCGACGATATTGTCTGCTTCGTCCAACGCGTAAGCGTGATGCTGCACCGTACCCACGGTTTGCTCGGTCAGGCGCCCGTCGGCATCGAAGCTGCGCGTCAGGATCAAACCGTTGCCGAAGGTGAGCTCCGCCAGAGGACCAAACGGCCGATAGCTGAGGCCGGTCGCTACCACCTCGGTCTGCCCCTGACTGGTACTCCGGACCTCCGTGATCCGTCCCGTGTTGTCCCGCGGATAACCGATCACCCGCCCAGACGGGTAGGTCAGGCTCACCAAACGGTCCGCGTCGTCGTAGCCGTAACGGGTGGTATACGACAGTCCATCGATCGTTACGGTTTGGGTCGTCAGCCGGCCACGAACGTCGTACTGGTAGGCGGTATCGCCAGCGCCGTCGGTCAGGCCGGTCAACCGGCCTAGCCCATGGGGTCCCTGGTCATAGCTATAGCTTACATCCGAGACCGTACCGGGATAGTCGATGCCCAAGAGCCGGTTGAGGGCATCGTAGCTGGAGATCGCCGTGGCACCGGTGGCATCTTGTCGGGTGAGCCGGTTGCCGGCGCTGTCGTAGCTATAGAGAACTGTGCCGGTGTTGGGGCTCGCTTCCTGGAGGAGATCGCCAAAGCCGTCATAGGTGTAGGTGGTGGTGAGATTCGAGGGATCGGTGACCGCGAGAAGATGATCCAAGGCATCGTAGCTGTACCCGGTGCTGCCGGCTAAGGGGTCAGTCTCTGAGACCCGGCGGTTCAAGGCATCGTAGGTGTAGTGAGTCACCCGGTTGAGGGGGTCGGTGACGCTGGTCCGGTTGCCGTTGGCGTCATAGGCGTAGGTGGTGGTCTGACCGGCGGCGCCGATGGATTGAGTAAGCTGCGAGAGGGTATCGTAGACCCACTGGTGTTGCCGGACCAGGGTGTTGGACGGATCGAATACCTCTTCTTTCGTCTTGTTGCCGGCGAGGTCGTAGGTGGTGTGGATGTTATTGCCTAAGGCGTCGGTGATATCGGTCCGCCGGTGGGCGGCGTCGTAGGTGTACTCAAGAAACGCGCCGTTAGGCGGCGTGACTTTGGTCAACTGGCCGACGCCGTCATACTCGAACGTCGTGCTCTTGCCGCCCACGGCGCGGTTGATCAGCCGGCCTCGAACGTCGTAGGCCAGATCGATGATGAGCCCATTGGGATCGGTGATGCGACCGACCCGGCCGTGGGCGTCGTAGGCGCCGTAGGTGGTGACGTGCCCCAGGGCATTGGTGACCGAAGTCAGGTTGCCCTGAACATCGTAGGTCAAGGTCGTCACGTCGCCGACATCGGTGCGGGGACCGTCGACGCTGGTGACTTGACCGAAGTCGTTATAAGTGTAGGTCCAGGTGCGGCTTTGGCCGCCCGCGGTAATGGTCTTGGTGAGGCGGTTGCCGTGGGCATCGTAGGCGAAAGTCGTGGTCCGCCCCGGCTCGGTGATCCGGGTCGGCAGCCGGAAAGCCGGGTGCCACTCGGTGGTGATCGTCCGGGCTTCGGGCGTCCCCACGGCTTCGGTGCGGCTGGTCTCGAGGTTGCGGGCGAGATCGTATTGATAAGTGGTAGTGACTCCCTTGAAGTCGGTGCGGCTGACGACGTTGCCGTTGGCGTCATAGCTGGCCGAACTGGCTTGCTGACCGCAGCCGCTGCCGCAAGGCTGGGTCACACCGGTGCTGCGGGCGACGTTCAGAATGGTTTGGAACCCGTAGGTCCGGGCTGTTCCGAGCGGATCGGTCACGGTGCTGGAGCCGTCGGCCTGATAGGTCAGGGTCATTCTATCCGCGCCGCCGGCGTGTTCGGTGAGGATACCGCGGCCTTGTTCGTCGTAGGCGAAGGTCGCGAAACGTTCGCCGTTTTCGTCGATAATCCCGGTCAAGGCATAGGGGAACCGGATATCTTCGTAGGTGTACAACCGCTTCGGGTTGTCCGACAGGGTCTCGGGGGTGCTGTCCGGATACAGAACCGTACCGAGGCGTCCGAGCACATCATACTGATAGGTGTAGACGTTGCCGGCCGGGTCGGTCACGGTGCTCAGCCGATTTTGCGCGTCATACGCCAACAGCAATTGGCGGCCCGAAAGGCGATCGGTCACATGGTAAAGCCGCCCCAGGCCGTCGTAGGCCAAATCCTGGCCCAACCCTTCTCGGCTGACGATCGCGGTCAATCGGCCCTTGGCATCGTAGTATTCCGAAGTATCGTCCTCGCCCCGCACATAGCGCCAGCCCGTGATCGTACCGGCCTCGCTGAGCGGGGCAAGGGTATCGGCGACATCGGCGTCGGGCCGCCAGTCGCCGCCGATCTTGACGAAGCGATAGGCGCGGCCGTCAGGACGCACGACATAAATGTCGTTCGCGGTCAACGCCAACTGGCGATCGTAACTGTGGCGCCAGCGTAACCCCAGGGTCCGATGTTCCGGGTAGGCGCTGTTGTAATAGCGCTTGAATTCCAGCGGCAGCCGACCAGTTCCGGTATAGTCGGATTCCGCCTGGTATTTGTTGCCGGTGGCACCGTTGACGGGATTGGTGCCGTTGCAGGCCTGCGGTTGTCCCGCATTCTTTTGGGCCGGCGGCGGGGGCGGCGTGTAGTAGACCACCATGCTGTCCGAGGCGCTGCAGCCGTTCACGCTGCCGTGGACTTCGAACAAGTTGGGGCCGGGCTGGAGCGTCACCGAGGCGGCGCCGGACCCGAGGAAGTTGATGAGGGTCGTGAAGGTGCCGGACTGCTGGAAAAACGGGACGCCATTCAGGGTGGCCGTGACCTGGCCGACATCCCCCTGATTGGCGGTCCCGGAGCCGGTACCGGCGACACCGACCTGGGCCGTCACCACCGTGCTGCCGCGAGCCGGCGCCGTGAAGCTGAGCGAGCAGGCGTCGGCCGCGCCGGCCGCAAGAAGATTCAGAACCAGCAGCGCGCAAACGAGCATGCGCGATGTTCCCGTGGTGTTCCCAACCAGGGCACAGAATCGTCTCCCTGCCCCCCATCGTTTTTCCATCGTAGATCTCCCGAAAACGTGTTTTACCGTCGCCGCTGAAACGTCCGGCGCTGGCTTCGCCGCTGAAGTTAAGCAGCGATTCGGGAGTCGGTTTGTAACCAACGTCGCAAAAACGAAAACACGTCCCCGATCACCGATGTCCGGTGCCGAGCTGAACGGCAGAATTCGTCGGAGTAGAAGATGCGTGAGTCCGACCGTTCGCTTCCGATGAAACACCCACGCACGAAAGCCGAACGATACGGTAGGTCGACTAAGTACATTCAGGGAATGTCTTGCGGCATAGGCAACCTGCAGGACAACCCCGCCAATCAAGCCAATCTGTCGAGATTCCGCAAATATTTGCGGAATGTACTTAGAGCGTTTTCATCGCGCTCGTACGGCAAAACCGGCTTGGCGGACGTCGTTGGCGCCTTCGGCTCGGGTGAATTGATTCAAGCATTTGTAGGTCGGCAATCCTTTGCCGACGAAGACGCTCGGCCGAGACGTGGTGTCGGGAAGGGGGGCTTCGGCGCTCCCGAAGACGCCGTTTGCGATTGGAAGGTCGCGACTAAAGCGACGTTTGCGATTGGGAGGGATTCCCGACCTACTCGCGAGTGCCCGTACAGTAGGTATGAAAATGCTCTAGCTCGAAGGTCGGCCGGGACAGGCAAGTCTTCCGGATGAGCGGATTTGTCGGTATGGCAGAATCTTGCTCGCTAGTTGCGACAAGGAAAAGGACGCGGCTCGCCGACTAGGAGCCTACCCCAGTAGGTCACAAAACCCTTCGACACGCTCAGGACGAAAGGCCTACTGAGATAGGCTCCAGCATTGCACTGCCAAGGCGCGGCCGGCCAAGAGCAGGCGGTGAACGGCTAGCCTCACGAGATCACCGGGATGCCGATGTATCGGTTCTTCCGATTGAAGAGAGAATCTTAGACGGCGAAACTTTCCCCGCAGCCGCAGGTCGCCTTGACGTTGGGATTGTCGAATCGAAACGCTTCGTTGATTCCTTCCCGGCGATAATCCACCTGAACGCCCGAGAGATAAGCCAGATCGCTGTCTCTCACGACGACTTTCACGCCGTGCTGTTCGAATACGGCATCGCCCTGCTCCACCGCATCGGCGTAATCGACTACATAAGCGAAACCGGTGCAGCCGGACTTTTTCACGCTCAGACGAAGCCCTACCCCTTTGCCGCGTTTTTGCAATTGCTTGGCGATTTGCTCCGCCGCTTTTTCAGTTAAGGTAATGGACATAATACGTAATCTCTGTCGGATCGCTGATTCAAAAAGCTTATAAACGCTCGGGGCATAATCTTTAAATGACCGGCATCACCGGTATCGCTCCCCGGCTCTCAGACGTGGGTATGCCCACGAGGTTTTTCAAGACCTCCAGAAAACGGTCGACTTCCGCCTCGGTGTTGCTCTTGCCGAAGCTTGCGCGTATCGCGCTCTTGGCAACTTCCGGCTCAACGCCCATGGCGATGAGCACGGGGCTCGGCTCGCCGGCGCCGCTGGCGCAAGCTGAACCGCTGGACACCGCGATGCCCTGCCGATCGAGGTTCATGACCAGGGCTTCGCCGTCGTAACCGTCGATGCCGAACTGCAAAGTATTGGGCAGCCGCTCCGCATGTTTGGCGAACAAGATCGCTCCGGGAATCGTCTCCAAACCGACCTCCAGCCGTTTGCGCAGACCGAGCAGCTGAGCGCGTCGTCCCTCCAATTCGGACAAAGCCAACTCCGCCGCTTTACCGAAACCGACGATGGCCGCCACGTTTTCGGTGCCGCCGCGTAGGCCTTGCTCCTGTCCGCCGCCATGCAGCAGGGGTTCTAGCATGACGGTTTTGTCGAGAATCAGCGCGCCCACGCCTTTGGGACCGTAAATCTTGTGCCCGGAAAGGGACATCAGATGAGCGCCTGAGGCTTTGAAATCGAGCGGAATCTTGCCCGCCGCCTGCACTGCGTCACAATGAAAAACGATGCCGCGCTCGCGGAACCAATTGGCGATGGACGCGATATTCTGAATCACGCCGGTTTCGTTGTTGGCCATCATGAGGGTGGCGAATCGAAGCTCGCCGGCCGGCAAAGATTCGATATACGACGCATCGGCCATACCATTCCCGTCCACAGGAATGGTTGCGACCCGCCAGCCTCTGGTCTTCAGGAACTCCAAAGGCTCCGAAACCGATGGATGCTCGGTAGCGCCCGCAGCGATCACGCCCGACTCGCGAGAAAAGGCCAAGCCTTTTAGCGCCAAATTATTCGCTTCGGTCCCGCCGCTGGTAAACACGACCTCGGACGGATGCGCGCCCACCAGGGCAGCGACCTGCTCCCTGGCCGTATCGACCGCGCCGCGGCAGACCCGCCCCATCCGGTAAAGACTCGACGGATTGCCGTAAAAGGCGCCCAGATAGGGCACCATCGCATCCAAGACCCGCTCATCCAGCGGGGTGGTCGCATTGTGATCGAAGTAGATCATTTCGTCAGAACGCTAAATATGCGTTTCCCGACGCAACAGCATATCGATGCCCTGAACGCCGGACGCCTGCTTGTCCTGACGCTCTGCTACCAGGCGCACGTTCTTGCGCTGCAAGACGTCTTGCAAGCTGATGGAGGCCAAATAGTCGCGAATCTGCTCGCTCAATCCCAGCCAAAGATCATGGGTGAGACAGGGCTGATTGTTCTGGCAGTTGGCTTTGCCGCCGCAGCGCGTCGAGTCGATGGTTTCGTCGACCGCGATAATGATTTCGGAGATATTGATCTGGCTGGCGTCGCGGCTCAATTGATAGCCGCCGCCCGGCCCTCGCACTCCTTCGACCATTCCGGCCCGACGCAAACGCGCGAACAACTGCTCCAGGTAGGACAACGAGATGTGCTGTCGTTTGGCGATATCGGTCAATGTCACCGGCCTTTTTTCGCTATGATAGGCCAGATCCAGCATGGCGGTGACGGCGTAGCGGCCTTTCGTCGTTAAGCGCACGGAATGACTCCCGGAAATTCACACTAAATACGTGGGAATTCAGGTTCACATATCCTAGAAAAATAGTCAATTATTAAGGCACCACAGGGTTTTTGCTGTCAAGATAACCGGCATCATGCATTCGCAATCCTGGCAATTTTGGATCGATCGCGGCGGAACCTTCACCGACATCGTCGCCCGCCGGTCGGACGGCCTCCTGTTGACCCACAAGCTCCTTTCGGAAAATCCGGACCGCTACCGCGACGCCGCCCTGCAAGGCATCCGCGACATTCTGGATCTGGCTCCCGATGCGACCCTGAAACAGGCCAACATCCAGGCCGTGCGGATGGGCACCACGGTGGGGACGAATGCGCTGCTGGAAAGGAAGGGCGAACCGACGGTCCTGGCGATCACGCGGGGCTTCGCCGACGCCCTCCGCATCGGCTATCAGAACCGGCCGGATATCTTCGCCCTGAATATCCGCCGCCCCGAACCGCTTTACCAAAAGGTCGCCGAAATCACCGGGCGTCACGACTCCCGCGGCTCGGAGCTGGAGCCGCTGGATCTCGGCGAAGCGGAACAACAATTGACCGGGGCCTACCGGGAAGGTTTCCGATCGATCGCCATCGTGCTCATGCACGCCTGGCGGACGCCCGATCACGAACTCGTACTGGAAAAGCTGGCCAAGGCAATCGGCTACACCCAGATTTCCCTCTCCCACCGCGTGAGTCCCGCCATGAAATTGATCGGGCGGGGCGACATCACGGTGGTGGATGCTTATCTGTCGCCGGTATTACGCCGTTATGTCGATCAAGTCGCCGCCGGCTTGGGCATCGGCCCAGCCCATGAAGTGCAACAAGATCACAAGCTCAAGTTGCTTTTCATGCAGTCCAACGGCGGACTGGCGGATGCCCACCGGTTCCAGGGCAAGGACAGCATTCTGTCGGGTCCCGCCGGTGGCATCGTCGGCGCGGTGGCGGTCTCCCGTCTCGCCGGCTTCGATCGGATCGTCACCTTCGACATGGGCGGCACATCCACCGACGTGGCCCATTACGCCGGCGAATTCGAACGCAGCCAGGAAACCGAGATCGCCGGCATCCGGCTGCGGGCGCCCATCCTCAATATTCACACCGTCGCAGCGGGCGGCGGCTCGATCCTGCGTTTCGACGGACTTCGCTTCCGGGCCGGCCCCGATTCGGCCGGTGCCAATCCGGGCCCCGCCTGCTACCGGCGCGGCGGACCTCTGTGCGTGACCGACGCCAATGTGATGGTAGGAAAGATACGCCCGGAATTCTTTCCGAAAGTGTTCGGACCGACCGGCGATCAGCCTCTGGATACGGAAATCGTGCGGCGCAAATTCCGGGAACTGGCGGAAACCGTCCGGTCCGGCTCCGGGCAAACGCTCTCGCCCGAAGAAGTGGCGGAAGGCTTCATCGACGTGGCGGTGGAAAACATGGCCGCCGCGATCAAGAAGATCTCTGTGCAGCGCGGCCACGATCTGGCCGATTACGTCCTGTGCTGCTTCGGCGCGGCCGGCGGCCAGCACGCCTGCAAGGTCGCGGAACGGCTCGGCATCGCCAAGATTTTTCTGCATCCTCTGGCTGGCGTCTTGTCCGCCTACGGCATGGGTTTGGCCGATTACCGCGTCATCAAGGAACGGGCGGTCGTCGCTCTGTTGAACGATGCCGCCGTCCCGGAGTTGCGGACGGTGCTCGACGCACTGGAAACCGAAGGACGCGCGGAGCTCTCCGCCCAGGAGGTCCCGCCGGAACGGATCGTCGCGGCTCGCCTGGCCATGCTCCGGTACGAGGGTACCGACACCCTGTTCGCCGTGCCGTTCGGCGATTCGGCGGAAATGCGGGCGAGGTTCGAGGAACGGCACCGCCAGCGCTTCGGCTTCGTTTACCCCGACAAGGCCTTGCTGGTGGACACCGCGACCGTGGAGCTGGCCGGCTTGAACGAAACCATCGAAGAACCGGAATACCCGTTACAGCCCGACGCTTCTCCGGAACCGGTCGCGAAGGTCCGGATATATTCCGGCCGAAACCATCACGATGCGCCGGTTTATCGGCGCGAGGACCTGAAGCCGGGGGTCCGCTTGCAAGGACCCGCGATTCTGGTCGAACCGAACTCGACCACGATCATCGAGCCCGGCTGGCAGGGCGAGATTACCGTCCGCAACCATCTTATCCTCAGCGCTCGTGAAGCAAGCGACTGTGCGAATTCCATGTCGGAGGCAGAAGAAACGGAGCAGCCGGTCGATCCGGCGCGCCTCGAAATCTTCAACCGGCTGTTCATGTCGGTCGCCGAGGACATGGGCTATACGCTGCAAAACACCGCCCATTCGGTGAACATCAAGGAGCGCCTCGATTTCTCCTGTGCGCTGTTCGACGGAAACGGCGGACTCGTCGCCAATGCGCCGCACATTCCGGTACATCTGGGTTCCATGGACGAGAGCGTCAAGGCGCTGATCGCGGGTCACGGGGACGAACTGCGACCGGGCGACGTCTGGCTCATCAATTCCCCCTATCACGGCGGTACGCATCTACCGGACATTACGGTAATCACGCCCTTGTTCGACGATACGGGCGAATCGGTCCTTTTCTATCTCGCCTCGCGCGGTCATCACGCCGACGTGGGCGGCATCACGCCCGGTTCGATGCCGCCCCGCAGTACGTCCATCGATCAGGAAGGCGTTCTGAGCCCGGGTCTTAAGATCGTCGAAAACGGACACATACGCGAATCGGCCATCCGCGACTGGCTCAATGCAAAGCCTTATCCGGCCCGCGATCCCGACCGGAATCTGGCGGATCTCCGCGCCCAGATCGCCGCCAACGTGAAAGGCATGCAGGCGCTGCGTGGCATGCTCGAACGTTATTCGCTGGCGACGGTCCGGCGCTACATGGGGCATGTGCAGGACAACGCGGAAGAAGCGGTGCGGCGGGTCATCGCATGGCTTTCCGACGGCGAATTCGCGGTGACGATGGACTCGGGCGCGGTCATCCGCGTGGCGATCCGGGTCGATTCCGAAAACCGGCGGGCCTTCATCGATTTCACCGGGACCTCGCCGCAGCAGCCGGACAATCTGAACGCCCCTGCCGCCGTGTGCAAGGCGGCCGTCCTGTATGTGTTCCGCACCCTGGTGGACGACGATATTCCGCTGAACGCCGGCTGTCTGCGCCCGCTCGAAATCCGGATTCCCGAAGGCTCCCTGCTCAACCCCCATTATCCCGCGGCGGTCGCGGCGGGCAACGTGGAAACCTCGCAGCACATCGTCGATGCCTTGTACGGCGCGCTGGGCGTGCTGGCCGCTTCGCAGGGCACGATGAACAACTTCACCTTCGGCAACACGCGCTACCAATACTACGAAACCATCTGCGGCGGGGCCGGCGCCGGAGCCGGTTTCGACGGCGCGGACGCCGTGCACACCCATATGACCAATTCCCGCATCACCGATCCCGAAGTACTGGAGTGGCGGCTTCCGGTGCTGCTGGAAACCTTCGCCATCCGCCGGGGCAGCGGCGGCGAGGGCTTGCATAAGGGCGGCGACGGCGTGATCCGAAAGATCCGGTTTCTGCAACCGATGACCGCAGGAATCGTCTCCAGCCGCCGCCTGCAGCCGCCGTTCGGCCTCAACGGCGGAAACCCTGGCGCATGCGGACGAAACCTCGTGATCCGCGCCAATGGAGAGCAGGAAATTCTCGGGTCGCAGGCCGAAACCGACATGGACGCGGGCGACACGTTCGTCATCGAGACGCCCGGCGGCGGCGGATATGGAAGTTAGATTGTTCCGAATCCCATAGCCTCCTGGCCTCGGACAGCTGCTCGTTGACGGCCGTTTTCACGACTGTTTTGGACATCGAGGTGATCACTTGAAGAGCATTTGCGTATTCTGCGGTTCCAACCCCGGCAAGCGCCCCGAATACCGGATCGCTGCCGAAACCTTGGGCCGGCTGCTGGCCGAAAAAGGTTTGGAACTGGTGTATGGCGGCGGGACCGTGGGTCTCATGGGCATTCTGTCGAGTGCCTGCCTTGCGGCCGGAGGACGGGTGATCGGCATCATCCCGAAAGCTTTGATCGGCCGCGAGGTGGCAGGACGAATGGTGGAACACACCAGCCTTACCCGGCTGGAAGTGGTAGATTCGATGCACACCCGCAAAGCCCGCATGGCAGAAATCGCGGATGGCTTCATCGCGCTGCCCGGAGGTTTCGGAACCTTCGAGGAGCTGTTCGAAATCCTTACCTGGGCCCAACTTGGATTTCATCGTAAGCCGATCGGACTTCTCGATGCGGAAGGCTACTACGAACCTCTCCTAAGCTTGTGCGATCGGGCGCTCGCGGAGGGCTTCATGAAACCCGAGAGCAGAAGGCGGCTGCTGGCCCATACCGACCCGGAAATGCTCCTGGAGGCCCTGGCCGCATACAGGTCCGAACCGGTCATCCCGTGGATTCGGGACGAGAGGCAGCTGTAATTCCATTCGGCATTCAAGCGGACATTAATCGTAGGATGGGTAGAGCGAAGCGAAACCCATCGATGGCGGGTTAGCCCCTAGTCTCCGCTCGGGACAGGCCCTTCGACAGGCTCAGGACAGGCTCCGCGTAACCCACCGATTCGAGGTTGCCACACCTGAATTCAATTGAAAGCTACGCGCTGAGAAGCTCCGGAGCGTAATGGCTGCCCCGGTTCGTGGCGAGCCTCAGCCCCCAAGTGAAAGGCGCATGAAAGTGAAAGGGACAGGCAGTCAAGCGGCGACTTGCTCATACGAAAAGCTCGGGAGATCCGCCCTCTCCTTTGCATGCTCGATCGTAATCCCGCAAATATTCCCGTGCTGGTCTAAATCAAGCAGCGTGTTTTCGTCCAAGTCCCGCGTTTCAGAAACCTGGGCGGGCTTCAACTCGATATAAAGGGTGTCCGTATCCTGGAAGTACGTGATCTTCATGGCTTGAGCGTCCTATCGAAAAAAGAATTGTGCACGGTTTCCCGGTCCTCCAGCAAAATCACTTGTAGTCGGAAACGATCACGCGGGCCATGGGGTATTAGCACAATAACCAAAGCCTGACACCTTCTAGACACCTTCTATGGCGCGGATGGGGGTATTCCAGCGGAACCATGCCGTCTTCATCTGGCTCAGGATTGAGCAAGATCGACAACTCCTCCTTAAACTCCTCTATGTCCATCATCGGTAGGTCGCGAGTCTATAGGGCTAACGCGTCACATCAGCCGAACGAAAACCGCGCAGTGGTTTTTGGGTCGGCTGGATGTGATTGTTAGCAGGTTTCACACTACGCTCCTGAGGCTATTGTCATCAACTTCAAATTCCCGCAAAAACCGTGGGAGTGCTTCTGCATTTACAACAAATACAGTGCTTTCTTTTGCACTAGAAATCTCTCGATAGCCGCCAACAGCATAATGCTCGGGAACTTCATAATGTGACGCCAATTGTTTTCTAAAACGCAAATACGGAACCTCTTTGAAATTAGCATCTTGAATTTTCCCATCTGTGATGGATATTCTGGCCGGGTTAAACGAACAAACCTTCAACTTGGCTGTTGTTACGATTACGCCAAAATACATTCGAAATGCCTCCCTATCTTTCAGATGAAGTTCTTTTTCCTCATATGCAAATCCTTCAACCGATGAGACAACGTCAGCACCAACTCTTTCAAGCATTGGTTTGCTTTTTGGATCTTGACCGTCGACAACACAGTATTGTGATTGAGGTGTCGTTGGCTCTAAAGTTAGTTCCTTTAATCCAAAATATGTAAACCTATTATCGAAGTAGCGCAGCAGCCAAGACTTTGCATGGCGCCTTTGTAATTGCCTTTCATCTTCTATTAGGAAGATCCAAGATGTTTCCAAGACTCTTTTGGATTCAATTATTAATACTGAAGTGCCGTATTGATCTTCTAGAACTAAGTCAATAAAACCTGAACAACCATCTGTGGTATTTTTCCATGAGTGTTCAGAAAATATTACTTTCCACCCATGCGACCCACGTGTTTCGTTAATCAGGTGTTCTAATCCGATTTGTAGTGGGAATCCTGATCTGTTTACGGCCTCAGATAATTTATCGTCGTTCATGACTTATTACTGCTAACTAAAAGTCGACCTCAAATTCGATATCTAATCCGGAAATGGAAAATATCCAACGTCTTGCTTTGCGTCAAATGCGATATCTTATCCGAAAGGCCAAATAATCCGAATCTGGAGAAGGGATCGAGCTTTCGTTATTTTGCTTACGCCACGCACACGGCGTTCGTTTCCCACCGCGTTTTCATTTCGCCCAACAGTACGGTAGATCAAGAATCCCTTCCCGACACGGCTGCCGGCAAAGGATGGCTGACCTACGACTTTGCCGGAAACGCAGAGCCTGTCCTGAGCGAAGCCGAAGGGCTTATTCCGGCCTAGACATTTTCCGATTCGGTGTCAGAGAGCCCGATATGTAGGTCGGCAATCCCTTGCCGACAAAATCCTTTGCCGAGCCGATAAGTCGGCAAGGGATTGCCGACCTACGTTCTTCCCGCCCGACACGAAGCCGTACATCGGGATGAAAAACGCTCTATGAGTCATATCGGCCTGTATTTTGACTTGTGCGGGGCAGTTTCCCATGGCGCGCCGCTATATAGCAGTGAAAAATGCTTAATTGCTCCGGCAGCTTAGTGGAATCATGCCAATGATAGCTGGTATAGGATGGGCTGAGCCTGCGCAGCCCATCGATCGCGAACGATGCCTGTCCTGAGCCCAGTCGAAGGGCCTGTCCTGAGCGAGTCGAAGGGCGCTTCCCGATGGTCGGCACATCCTACGGACTGCATTTGTCGAAAATCGCTCTTTGTGCCATAGCAATAACAGCCGTGTCTTGAGCGCGGCTGTCGCCGGAGCCCAGGCGGGCGAATTGATCCATGAATACGTCTTGGCAATGTGCAAGAATCTGAAGGTATCCGATCTCGCCGGGACCATACACATCTACCCGACCCTGGCGCAAATCAACCCCCGCCTGGCCGAGCAACGTCTCAAGGCTGGCCTGACCCCGACGGCAAAACGCTGGCTTAAATGCCTGTTTGGCTTGCGCGGCAACTAGTAGTACAGCCGCAGCTGTTCCCGCCGGTGGCGCCGATAATGGCAATCTCGAGCGCGGACTTCAGGCAGCAAAAACCCTACTCACTTCAGCGTCAGCACGAGCGTAACCCATTGAATCTACGATGATGAAAAAATCAAATCTGCGCGGATTCGAGCTGATAAGCTGGTTTAGATGATTTTTTCAACACAATCGGCCAAAAGCCGCCAGTCGCCAAATCTCCGTGGACGGTCGGTTCCTTTGGAAAAATCGGCCATTTTGCGGCAGCGACGTGAAGTGCGACGCATCCCCAGCATATCCGCAGAGTTACTGATTCGGTAACTAGGGCTAGATCATGGCGTCCGAGAAGGATGACTACACGTCCAGCGAAACAGCGGAGTGATGAGGCGCTAACCGATTCGTCCAAACTTTCGTTTTTCTGCTCTCCCGCTAAGCGGCCGTTCAATTTCAAATGGCGTTTCTGTGTACGGCCTGTTACAAGCATGTCAGGATTTTTTACAGAGCCCCAAAGATACAGAGGGAACCGCTGGGCGCGAGGCACTCTAAAGAGTTTTATTTCAAGGTCTTACGGTTAGTATTGGAGGCGATGGCCTAAATCCTGCTTGGCACTTCGAAGGTGCTAGGGGGTCGTTCCGAGGCGGTAGCGACGGTTTACCATCATGCTCACTCGTGAGCGCAGAATTAGGGAAAGTGAGACCAATGAAAACTCTGTGGATAATCGTTTGCCTAGTCGCTTCGTGCCTTGCCTGGGGAAGCGCGCATGCTCTACCGACGCTGCAGGTGACTAACGGCATATTGACCGGGGCCACCGGCGTCGAAGTCACCGTCAACAACGTGACCACGCTATACGATGTCACATTTCAGGGTGGGACCTGTGCCGGGTTGTTCAGCGGGTGCGATTCCAGCAACGATTTCGTGTTTAAGACGGAAGGGGAGGCATTGGCCGCCTCGCAAGCCTTATTGGACCAGGTCTTTTTGGACGGGGCCTTTGGTGCCTTCGATTCCGCCCCGGATACAACCGCGGGGTGCTCAGATTTCGTTCTTTGCATGGTGCTGACGCCCTATGATTTTGGGCTCACCGTAGGCGGGTTGGCCGATGTGGGTTTTGCACAAAATCTGTTTGGCCCGTTGGACGACGTTTCTGGTCTCCTGATTGTTTCCCCCTCGGACGACCTAACTTCCGAAAGCTTCATCTATGCCGTGTGGTCCCGCGTACCGACCAACAACGTCCCGGAGGCGCCGTCACTGGCGCTGGTGGGGGCAGGCATG
The DNA here is from genome assembly GCF_017832375.1 of Methylocaldum sp. RMAD-M. Classification (NCBI taxonomy): domain Bacteria; kingdom Pseudomonadati; phylum Pseudomonadota; class Gammaproteobacteria; order Methylococcales; family Methylococcaceae; genus Methylocaldum; species Methylocaldum sp. RMAD-M. Next base: position 149,315 of record NZ_JAFIBZ010000008.1, read on the forward strand.
ATGGCCTATGCCGTTTTCCGCCGCCGGAGTTCGAGTCAGCGCAACCGCGCTCGGTAAGGTTCGACCAACAAGCTTCACACGCGCTGCGAGTCATCTGCGCGCGATATCCGAACCCCTGGCTGGGGCCGGGCGAGACAAGCGGGGAAGGTCGCGATTAAAGCGACGTTTGCGATTGGAAGGGGTAGCGATTAACGCCACCGTTTGCGATTGATTCGGCCAGTGCGCCGACCGCCGGGACTCGTCGCCACGATAGGTTCTTTTGGGTGACCGGGATGCCACACAAGGGTTTCGTAAAAAAATCGCGACGCAACGCTGGATTTTTTGAACCTTTCTCGCTCGGAGGGAGAAATACCGATACAACGCGCCAGTGGGAGGTGCGGCGGGCGATGTCATGGCTGGGCCGGATAAACCGGCAAGCGCTTCGAGATCAGGGCCATGAAAGGGATGATCGGCCATGGCTCCGTTCAGGTTCTCGTGAGTGTACCGCCGGAGTTAGTCCGAGCGAAATCGGGAGGCGGGCCGAAACGATGATCCGGCACCGCATTTTGAGCCGAATCCCGATAAGAAGTTTCGGATGGAGCCGGATTAGGACGGGGCGTTCAATCCTTAACCCTAGTCCACCGAAATTTCATACGGCGTTATCGAGTGATCATCAAAAATAATTAAGGAGAAAACCATGGGTATGTCCAACCTCGGCCGGAAACAGCCGGTACCCGCACCAGAAGTGCTTGCATTGGATCAGCTACCGTTCCGAGCCCCCTCGGAGAGCGGTCTGTCGACCGAAGATGTCCGACCGCTCGCTCTTACCGCAAGCGCAGACATCACCACCCAGACGGTCACCGGAACGTTCACACCTTCCACCGGGGTTCTGACGGCACTCGGTGATGCATTCGACAACACGATCGAATTCAGCCGCAATGCGGCCGGAACCATTCTCATCAATGGCGGCGCCGTTCCGGTCGGGGGCGGTACCGCGACCGTCGCCAACACGAGCCTGATTCAGGGATTTGGGCTGGGCGGAAACGACACCATCACGCTCGACGAAACAAACGGTGCTTTGCCCCGCGCCAACCTTTTCGGCGGCACGGGAAACGACACGCTGACCGGCGGCTCGGGCGGCGACCAGCTCTTCGGGCAGGCGGGCGACGACGTCCTCTTCGGCAAAGGCGGCGTCGACTTTCTGTTCGGCGGTTCTGAAAACGATACGCTGACCGGCGGCGACGGCGATGACCAGATGTTCGGCGAGGCCGGCAACGACCGTATGATCTGGAATCCGGGCGATGACAGCGATCTGATGGAGGGCGGAACCGGCATCGACACCGCGGAAGTGAACGGCGGCAACGGCGCCGAGGTGTTTACGGTAACCGCCAACGGATCGCGCGTCCGTTTCGACCGCCTCGACCCGGCCCCTTTCGCACTCGATATCGGCACGACCGAGAATCTCGTCGTCAACATGAACGGCGGTAACGATACGTTTTCCGCAACCGGCAATCTAGCGAGCCTCATCCAGATCACTGTCGACGGCGGCGCCGGCGACGACACGATCCTGGGCAGCAACGGCGCCGACGTTCTCCTGGGCGGCGACGGCGACGACTTCATCGACGGCCAGCAGGGCAACGACGTCGCCTTCCTCGGCGCCGGCAACGACGTATTCCAGTGGGATCCGGGCGACGGCAGCGACACCGTCGAAGGCCAGGCCGGCTTCGACACGATGCTGTTCAACGGCAGCAACGTGGCCGAGAACATCGACGTTGCCGCCAACGGCGGCCGCGTGCGCTTCTTCCGCAACGTCGGCAGCATCACCATGGACCTGGACGACGTCGAGCGGATCGATTTCAGGGCGCTGGGCGGCGCGGACAACGTCGTGGTCAACGATCTGTCCGGCACGGACGTGACCGAAGTCAACATCGATCTCGCCGGAACGCTCGGCGGAGCGGCGGGCGATGGGCAGGCCGATACGGTGGTCACGAACGGCACGGGCGGCAACGACATCATCGACGTGTTCGGCGCCGGGACATCGGCGTCGGTGGTCGGACTGGCGGCGCAGGTTAACATCGCCAACAGCGAAGGCGCCAACGATTCGCTCGTCATCAACGGCGGGGCAGGCGACGACGGGATCACTGCGACCACCCTCCCGGCGGGCGTGATCAAGCTCGTGATCGACGGCGGCGCCGGCAACGACACGATCCTGGGCAGCCAGGGCGCCGACGTCCTCCTGGGTGGCGACGGTGACGACTTCATCGACGGCCAGCAGGGCAACGACGTCGCCTTGCTCGGCGCCGGCAACGACGTGTTCCAGTGGGATCCGGGCGACGGGAGCGACACCGTCGAAGGCCAGGCCGGCTTCGACACGATGCTGTTCAACGGCAGCAACGCGGCCGAAAACATCGACATCGCCGCCAACGGCGGCCGCGTGCACTTCTTCCGCAACGTCGGCAGCGTCACCATGGACCTGAACGACGTCGAACAGATCGATTTCAACGCGCTGGGCGGTGCCGACAACATCGTGATCGGCAATCTCAGCGGGACGGACGTCACTCAGATCAACATCGACCTGAGAGGCACCGGCGGGGGCGGCGACGGCGCGGCGGACACGGTCACGGTGAACGCCACGAATGGCGCCGACGTGTTCGGCGTCGCGGGCGATGCCGGCGGAATTACCGTCTTCGGTCTGCCGAGCCAGGTGAACATTTCCGGCCAGGAGGTTGCGAACGATCGGTTGACGCTCAATGGTCTTGGCGGGGATGACGTCATCGATGCTACCGGTCTGGAGGCTGGCGCAGTCCAACTGACGATGAACGGCGGCCTCGGCGCCGACGTTCTACTCGGCAGCGAAGGGGACGATCTGTTCAACGGCGGAGACGGCAACGACCTCGCAATCATGGGCGCGGGCGACGACACCTTCGTCTGGAATCCGGGCGACGACAACGACATCCTCGAAGGCCAGGCCGGCTTCGACACCATGCTGTTCAACGGCGCGAACGTCAGCGAAAACATCGATATCTCCGCCAACGGCGGCCGCGCGCGCTTCTTCCGCGACGTCGCCAACGTCACCATGGACCTGGACGACGTCGAGCGGATCGATTTCAGGGCGCTGGGCGGCGCCGACAACATCGTGGTCAACGATCTGTCCGGCACGGACGTGACCGAAGTCAACATCGATCTCGGCGCTTTCGGCGGCGGTAGCGACGGCCAGGCGGACACCATCTTCGTCAATGCGACCCAGGGGGACGACGTCATAATCGTCGTGGGCGATGGCAACGGAGTCTCCGTGCTGGGTCTTGCGGCCCGGATCAACATCACGAATTTCGACCCGACAATGGACCGCCTCGTGATCAACGGCCTCGCCGGCGATGACGTGATCGAGGCGTCGGGGTTGACGGTGGGCAGCATCCAGCTCACAGCCAATGGCGGCGATGACGACGACGTGCTGATCGGCGGTGACGGCAATGACGTGCTGCTCGGCGGCGCCGGCGACGACGTGCTGCTGGGTGGCGCCGGACTCGATGTGCTCGACGGCGGCACCGGGGACAACGTTGTGATCCAGAGCCTGGTGAGCGGTTCGACCACGGAGGGTGCCGGGATTGCCCCTCTGGGTATTCCGGAGATCAGCCTGGTGGGCGTAGGCGCGGAGCTGCAACAGAACGAGTTTCTGATCTAGCGGGTCTCCTCTGATCCGATATGGCGGTTCGCCTGCGAAAGCCCGGTTGCCCTGCCTTGCCGCCGAAGGCGCCGGGCAGGCGCAGCCGGCCTGATTCCGGTCAGAACACGAGCGCTCATGTTTCGGGAAGGAACGAATGCCCGATCCGCAAGGCCCGGCTTGAAGGCTGCCCGCTCTAATTTCATGCGGAGCGTTGAGGGTATCCGTTCAGCCTCTACTTAGGAATTCGAATGGGTACCCACCAACCGCAACCACAACACCAGGGTACATGGGTCCGGTCGGATCTGCGCCGGGCGCTGCAAACCTGCCGGACCTCCTTCTGGTCGGTAGGGTTCTTCAGTTTCTTCATCAACTTGCTGCTTCTGGTGCCGTCGATCTACATGCTGCAGGTCTACGATCGCGTGCTGAGCAGCGGCAGCGAGTCGACGCTCCTGATGCTGACGCTCATCGCGGTGTTCCTCTTCATCGTGATGGGCGGGCTGGAGTGGGTCCGTACCCAGATTCTGATCGTTACCAGCGCGCGTCTGGACAGTCTCCTGGGCGGGCGGGTTTTCGATGCGGTGTTCGCCCAGTCCCTCGCTTCCGGGGGCAGGATATCGTCCGCGCAGCCTTTGACCGACCTGCTACAAATCCGGCAGTTCCTAACCGGGCCGGGCCTCTTCGCGTTTTTTGACGCCCCCTGGTTTCCGGTTTATCTGGGGATGATGTTCCTGTTCCATCCGGTTTTCGGGGCAGTCGGCCTGATTTCGGCGTTCGTGCTGGCGGGCCTTGCTGTCTGGAACGAAGCGGCTACCCGCAAACACCTGCAGGAAGCCAACCGGCACGCCGTGGAGTCCAACCAGTTCACCCAGCGCAATCTGCGCAACGCGGAAGTGATCGAGGCCATGGGCATGCTGCCCCGGATGCGGACCCGCTGGCAGGACAAGCAGACCCTGTTGCTCGAGCTGCAAAGCCAGGCCAGTGCCAAGGGCGGCCTGATCGCCGCGCTGTCGAAGACTTACCGGCTGACCATCCAGTCGCTGATCCTTGGTCTCGGCGCCTATCTGGCCATCCACAGGGAGATCACACCGGGTTTGGTGATCGCGGGTTCCATACTGCTGGGCCGCGCCTTGGCGCCTCTGGACCTGATGATCAGCACCTGGCGGGGTCTTTCGCAGGCGCGGGCCGCTTACCAGCGGCTCGACGAACTGCTCAGCGCCGCCCCATACCGCGAACCGCCGATGCCGCTGCCCGCCCCGAGGGGTGAAATCCTCCTGGAAAGCGCCGCCGTCCAGCCGCCGGGCGCCTCCGCCCCGGTGCTCAAGGGCATCAGCCTTCGGATCGAACCGGGCACCGCACTGGGCGTGATCGGAGCCAGCGCCTCCGGCAAATCCACCCTGCTCCGCGCGATCCTGGGGCTTTATCCCGTAAGCCACGGGGCCATCCGGCTTGATGGCGCCGAAACCACCCAATGGGACCGGGAGGCGCTGGGCAACTACATCGGCTATCTGCCTCAGGACGTCGAACTTCTCGACGGCAGCATCGGCGAAAACATCGCGCGATTCGGCACCGTCGACCCCGACAGGGTAGTGGCGGCCGCCCGCGCCGCCGGTATCCACGACATGATCTTGCGGCTGCCGGAAGGCTACGACACCAAAATCCTCGGCCACGGCAATATCCTCTCCGCCGGACAGCAGCAGCGGCTGGGATTGGCCCGCGCCTTGTTCGGCGACCCGAAGCTGGTGATCCTGGACGAGCCCAATTCCAACCTGGATCAGGAGGGTGAAAATGCCTTGGTCGCCGCCCTGGCCGAACTGAAGCGCAAAGGGTGCACCGTGATCGTGGTCACCCATCGCAAGAGCCTCCTGAGCCAGGTGGACAAGATCGTTCTGCTGGCGGAAGGTCTGGTGGCCGTGTCGGGACCGCGAGACCAGGTTCTCGCGAGCTTGCAGAACTCGACGCCGCGGCCGGCCGGCGGCCTCCGTCCCGTCGCGGCCGCTCCCGTCCACAATCCGTCTTGATGGCCGTGACGACCTCAGCCCAGCCATCGCTGCTGACCGACGACCGCCGTTTCCGCCGGCTCGGGTTCCTCGTCGTTTTCGCCGTCTTCGGCGGCCTCGGCACCTGGGCGGCCCTCGCTCCGCTCAGCAGCGCAGCGCTGGCCCCGGGCGTCATCACCGTGGAAAACTACCGCAAGACGGTCCAGCATCTGGAAGGCGGCATCATCAAGACCATCCGGGTCCGCGACGGCGATTCGGTCGAAAAGGACCAGGTCTTGGCTACCCTCGACGACACCCAGCCGCGCGCTCAGCTCGAAGTCCTGCGCGGGCAATATTACATCGCCGCGGCACGGGAAGCCCGCCTGATCGCGCAACGCGAAGGCCTGAATGAGGTCCGCTATCCTCCCGATTTGCTCGTCCATGCAGACGATCCCCGGATCGATGACGCCATCCGCATACAGAACCACATTTTCACCGTCCGCAAGACGGCCCACGACGGCGAGATTTCCCTGTACCGGCGGCAGATCGAACAGCTACGCGCCAAGCTCAAGGGTTTGCAGGCCCAAATCACCGGCCGTGATCGCCTGGTGAAGTCATTTCGGCACGAACTGGAGGATTTCGAGGCCCTTCTCAAGGAAGGCTACACCGAGAGGCAGAAAGTGCGGGAACTGGAGCGCAATCTGGCACAGAGCGAGGGCCAGCGCGGGGAATTGGCGTCTGAGCTGGCAGCCACCGAATTACAGATCAGCGAGACCGAACTCAAGATCCTCCAGCTCGAGAAGGAGCTGCAGCGGGAGGTCGCGAAAGAACTGGGCGAGGTCCAGGCGGCCCTGTTCGAGTTGCGCGAAAAGATTCAGTCCCTGGAAAGCACAGTGGCGCGCACGGTCGTCAAGGCACCGGAGCCCGGCATGGTCCTGGGTCTGTCCGTGCACACCCTGGGGGGCGTCATCCAGCCGGGGGGAAAGATCCTGGACATTGTTCCGCAGGATGAGCGCTTGGTCGTGGAAGCCCGGCTGTCGCCTCAGGACATCGACCGTATCCAGCTCGGCCAGATGGCGGAGGTGCGGTTTACCGCCTTCAAATCCCGCGATACCCCAAAAATCGAGGGCAAGCTGATGGTTGTTTCCGCCGACCGTCTGGTGGACGAACAAACCCAGACTTCCTATTACCTGGCGCGGGTGGAAATCACGCCGGAAGGGCTTCAGGACCTGGCCCGCCAGAAACTGGACCTGGTGCCGGGCATGCCGGCCGAGGTCTTGATAAATACGGGCGAGCGCACCCTGTTCGAGTATCTGACCGACCCCTTCGTGAACACCGTCACCCGCTCCTTTATCGAAGATTGATCCATGACATTAGCCGGTTTCGGAAAGGGCCTCCTGTGCCTGGCGGTACTTGCTCTGCCTTCGGCCTCTTGCGCCGAGTCCCTGCTGGAGCTGTACCAGCGCACCCTGGAAACCAACCCCGTGCTGAAAAGCCGCGAATACTCGGTGGATCGAGCCAACGCCCAGAAAGACCAGGCATTCAGCAAATTGCTGCCGCAGATTTTCGCGGTCGGGAATTACTCTTACAACGATCTGCATCAACAGGCCGGACAAAGCTCGCTGAGCCTGAGCAGCTTGCCCGCAATCGATCAGCAATACAGCGGCCTGCGCGGAACGGTGCAGTTGCGCCAGGCCTTGTTTGACCTGGCCTCTTTCTATCGCTGGCAGAGCGCCGAAAATGTCATTTTGCAGTCGGAGCAGGAACTCGAGGCGGCGCGTATCGCTGTCGCGGGGGACCTGGTGGACCGGTATCTCAGGGCAGTCGAGGCTACCGACAACATCGCCTACGTGGCATCGGAAACAAAAGCCGTGGAAAGCCAGCTGAAAGGCCTGCAGCGGATGCACGAGCGGCAGATGGTGAAGGTGACCGATCTGTACGAGGTCGAGGCCTATTACCAAACGTTGGCCACCCGCGGGATCGAGGCGCGAAATGCCAAGGATGTGGCGCTGGAGAAACTGCGCGAGCTGGCCGGGGGTTCGGTGCGGGATGTCAACCCGGTCGGCCGGGAGCACTTTCCCCCCGTCCCGCGCGCTCCGGATGAATGGGTGCAGGAAGCGACCCGTAACAACCCGGCCCTGACCGCGCTACAACACGGCATCGACGCCACAGACAAACTGGTGACCAGCAGCCGGGCCGAGCATGCTCCGCTGCTTACCCTGCAGGTCTCCGAGACCTATGCGGACACCGGATTCGATAACCGTTCCCAGCCCCCTTACAACGTGTTCACCGCCGGCGTGCAGCTCACCGTCCCGATCTTCGAGGGCGGCCGGGTTCAGGCGGGGGTGAGGGATGCACAAGCCAGGCATCGGATCGCCCGGGAGCAGTTCGAGCAGAAGCGCCGAGAAATCGAACAGGAAACACGAACGGCATACATGGATGCCATGGCCAGCTACTCGCGGATCGACTCCACCCGCCAGGAAGTGCGCGCGCAGGAGAAAGCCGCCGAGGCCCAGGAACGCGGCTATGAGCTCGGCGCTTCGACGATCGTCGACCTGCTCGAGGCCCGGCGCCGGCTGCTGAAGGCACGCGTCGAGCAGGCCAAGGCCCGCTACGACTACATCCGCGGGCTTGTTGGATTACAGGTCAGGGCCGGCAGTCTGTCCACGCCGTTCATGGAGGAGATCAACGGCTGGATGGCCGGGAAGTGATTCAGCGAGCGGGGCACGCGTTTGAAGAGCAGCGTCCAAAGGTGGCCTCCATTACCGCCAGTGGCGCCGTTGGCGGTTGTAGAAGATCTCGATCCATTCCGTGATGTCCGCGATGGTTTGTTGTCGCGTAGCATACCGCCGGTGACGGACCCGTTCGTTCTTCAGCGTGCCCCAAAAGCTCTCCATAGGAGCATTTGGAGGCTTGAAACCGAACTGCTCCAGCAACGCCCGATAGGCATGGGCACAATACTGGCTCCCCTGACCGGAATGGTGAATCAGGCCTGGAGCGGCAATGCCGTTAAGTTAAGACGAATAACGTCACCCCGGCAGGGAAGGGGCCGACTAAAGGCCCGTTTGCGATTGGAATGCCGGGGTCCAGAAGCCATGGACGGCAGAGGCCTATCACTTCCTTGTGCACTGGATTCATGCCGCACAGTCCCTGTGCGGCACCCTACGGGCGCTTCGCGTGCAAATCGGCCTCGCCGCGCTACGCCGTCCCGCTTCGCTCGCGAGTCCTGGGCAGTCCTTCCCTGGCCTGCCCGCTCGCCGCATTGCGCCTCGCCCTGCCGATTTGTCCGGCACAAATTTGCCAGGAGCAAATTTGGACGTGCGGAGCACGGTCCGTAGGACGAACCCCAGGGATGGGGTGAGCAATCCCGGCCGGAATGACGGCTTAACTTATTAGTCAGGCCCGTAAATACCCTCCTGGTATTTCGGGCCGCCGCCCAGGCCGGTACACGCCCGGCCTGGGCTCACGCGGCTTGTCGCCGCGCCGGGGCATCCTTGCCCCGGATTAACCCGGCCTATATTTATAGGCCGGGTTAATAGTCAGGCCCGTAAATACCCTCCTGGTATTTCGCGCCGCCGCCCAGGCCGGTATACGCCCGGCCTGGGCTCACGCGGCTTGTCGCCGCGCCGGGGCATCCCTGCCCCGGATTAACCCGGCCTATATTTATAGGCCGGGTTAATAATGGCATTGCCTGGAGCGGGCCGCTTTGCCGACACCTCCCGCCACAAAGACTGGCTGACCAAGGCCGTCGTCATGCGTTCCCCGCGAGCGTAGCCCACGATCTCGCCGGTAAACAGGTCCTTGTGGCTGGCCCGGCACAGCCAGCCTTCCCCGGTCGGGGCCTGTAACGCCCGCTGCCGCAGGCGTTACACAAAATGGAATTAGGCCAATAGTCCGCCGATCAGATCTTTGTGAACTTCGGACTGCCGCCCCGTCTTGAGCCGGCTGGCGACCACGACGCTGCGCAGCTCGGCGAGAGCCCGATCGAAGTCGTCGTTCACGATGAGATAGTCGTACTCGCTGTAATGCGACATCTCCGAGATGGCATCGCGCATGCGGCGGGCGATGGTGTCAGGATCGTCCTGGCCGCGCGCCTTGAGCCGTTCTTCCAGGGTGCGGCGCGAGGGCGGCAGAATGAAGATGGAGATGCAATCGGGCATCAAGTTCCGGATTTGGCGGGCGCCCTGCCAGTCGATTTCGAGCAGCACGTCCTGTCCTTCGGATAGGGCTTTTTCCACGGTTGCCCGAGCCGTGCCGTAATAGTTGTCGAACACCCTGGCGTGCTCCAGAAACCCGCCCGATTCGATCATCCCTTCGAATTCGGCATGATTCACGAAGAAATAATCCCGGCCGTGGACTTCTCCGGGACGCTGCGCTCGCGTGGTATGCGACACCGAAACCGTGAACCCCTCGAGGTTTTCCCGCAGTGCCCTGACCAAACTGGTTTTTCCCGCCCCGGACGGGGCTGAAACGATGAACAGCGTGCCGATACTCATGTGCCTTGAAATGATCCGGAGTGGTCTTAACGGTTGTCCGACGAATGGCGGTTTCCGACCCATGCCGCAGCAGGGGCCGAAAACCGTTAGCTTAGCATGTCATACCGTAGAGGTCGTGAGAATCAGCCGTCTACCGCAGCGTATAGAGAAAGCTGGCAAGATGGCGGGCATCCGCTTCGGTAACACCCGTGTTCGGCATGGCGGTCAGGGGATCGATAGCGGGCGGATCTTGAATCCAGCGCATCAGATTTTCCGGCGTGTTGGTCAGCACGCCGGCGATGTAGACGCGGCTCGCGATTCCGCTCAAAGGCGGCCCCACCAGACCGTTTGCGCCTTCGATTCCGGGGATGACATGGCAGGACCCGCAGCCGTACCGTGAAATGGCTTCCCTCCCCTGTGCGGGATCGCCGCCGGCTACCGATACCGCTGCGGGGTCCTCCTGGCGATCGCAGGCATTCAGAAGAAGAACTGCCGCAATCGCACAGGCTAATGCCGAGAGCTTATGACCGATTTCCATCCTGACCGTCCGTTTCGGCTGGAAAGGCGGGTTCCGATCCGGGGCACGCCATACTCGTCGAGTATGGCTTCGATCTCCTTGCTCCTGCGCTCGATGATGCGTTCCAGTTCTGTGCGTAACCGTTTATCGCCGTGCCTCACTCCCATCGCGATATCGAACACGAAGGGAAGAGACCGGTCGGCCGGCGGCGAGACGGGCACGACGGCGAGCGGAACCGCTTGGTTCTTGGCAAAGTAGCCCGCCAAAGGTCCCCATACGACGGCGATATCGATGTCGCCCGCCACTACCGCATCGATGATCCTGGCCGGCGGATTCTCCTTGGAGTAATCGCCGTAAACGGTGTAACCGACCACGTTATCGATGATCTTTCGGCTGGTCAGGGCATGGGCCGGCGGGGTGTTGGCGAAGTCGTCCCCGACGATCTGCACGCCGATCCTGACGTCGTGCAGCGTAGGATCGTTGAAGGAGCGGATGTTCAGCCCCGAGTCCAGGCGGTAAACGAACACGTAGCTGGACCGATAATACGGCGTCGTCGTCAGTGCGGGCCCGAAGTTGCTCGGGACGCCGAGAACCAGGTCGCAGCGATGGGATTTGAGCGTATTGCGGATAAAGCCGCGCCGCTGCGCCCACCAGGTGTACTCGACTTCGGCATTCAATTCGTGGGCGATGAGATCGCCGATCTTGTTTTCGAAGCCTTCCTGCCTCTGGTTGGAGAAGGGCAGATTATTGGGATCCGAGCAGATGCGGAGAGTACGCTTTGGAGAATGATCATCCACGACGGCTGACGCCATGCCCGGCCAAAACGCCGCAAGCAAGGCAAGCATCGAGAAGAACCCGGATCTACGGCAATGCGAAGACATACAGCATCCCACCCCGCGTCGTATACTCCGGTAAATCGGTCATCGCATTGATGAATCCCAACGCTCCGGTACCGTCACGAGAATCGAGCTCGCCGGCAACGATAGCCCCGGACCAACCGCCGACGCCGGACAGAGTCGCCACGTATTGCTTGCCGTCGGGCCCCCGGTAAGTCATTGGCTGGCCGATGATTCCGGAGCCGCACTTGAATTGCCACAATAACTCGCCGGTCCGGGCATTCACCGCCTTGAACCAGCCTTCCATGGTGCCGTAGAACGCCACGTCGCCCGCCGTCGCCAAGGCGCCGCTCCAGACCGGGAACTTCTCCCTGATCTTCCAGACCGCCTTGGCCGCAACGGGGTCCCAGGCGGTGAACTCGCCCCGGTGTCCGCCGGGACCCGCGTGCATCCGCACGTTGGCGCCGACATAGGGCGTGCCTGCGATATAGTTGGCTTCGACGCCCTCTTCGTCCATGCAGATATTCTGATGAGGAATGTAAAGCCAGCCGGTTTTCGGGGAATAGGCCGAGGGCTGCCAATCCTTCCCTCCTGGCGCTGCGGGACAAATATCGTGCACGACGGTGTTGAACCGGGGCCTTTTCTCATGCACTTCGATGGGGCGTCCGGTTTTCAAATCGACGCCCCTGGTCGTCGTGATATGCACGAAAGGCGTGGCCGACAGCACCTCGCCGGTGGTTCGGTCAAGGACGTACACGTAACCGTTCCGCTCGGGATGGACCAGAACTTTCCGGATCTGCCCGTTAATGGACAAGTCCAGCAGGACGTTTTCGTTAACGCCGTCGTAGTCGTACAGGTCGTGGGGACTCCACTGGTAAAACCAGCGCGCTTCGCCGGTGTCGGGATCGCGTGCGAAGACCCCAGCCGTCCACTTGTTGTCGCCTGGGCGCTGTTCCGGATTCCACGGCCCGGGATTGGCGGTACCGTGATAGATCAGATTCAAGGCAGGATCGTAGGAAATGAAGCCCCACACGGTGCCGCCGCCGATTTTCCAAGCCTCGGGCGGCCAGGTCGCAACGCCCAGATCCTCGCCACGGTCTTGGGGGTAAAACGGCTTGAACCTGGGGCCGATCAGCACGTCCTTGTCGGGGCCGGTGGAGTACGCTTTCCAGACCACGCGGCCGTTGCCGGCATCGAGCGCCGTGAGCCAGCCGCGCACGCCGAACTCGCCGCCGCTGTTGCCCACCAGCACTTTGTTCTTCACGATCAGCGGCGCCATCGTAATGGATTCGCCCAGATTGATATTGCCGATCCGCGCTTTCCAGATTTCGTTGCCGGTCTTGGCATCGACCGCCACGGTCTGCCCGTCGAGCGTGTTGAAGAAAATTCGTCCCTTCGAGTACGCCGCTCCTCGATTCACGACATCGCAGCAGGCCAACCCTTGAGCCGCGGACAGCGGCTTCGGCTCGTACTTCCATTTGAGAGGCGCGCCCGGACGGGTCAAATCCAGTGCGTAAAGAGTGTTCGGATAAGGGGTCACGATGTACATCGTGTTGTCGGCCACGATAGGCGCGGCTTCGTGGCCGCGCGACAGACCGGTCGAGAAGGTAAAGTTCAACCGCAGATCGTGGACATTTTCGGCTTTGATCTGGTCGAGCGCGCTGAAACGGGTATTGGCGTAATCCTTGGTCGAAATAAGCCATTGCCCGTCTTCGTCGGACGCTTTTTGCAAAGCAGTGACCGGAGGATCGGCTCTTTGGGTGTATGCCGCTCCGCCGAAAGGCAGAGACAACGGTAACGCGAAAAGAATTATCGGCAGGGGGAATCGGTAGGCGTACCGTTCATGAAAAGATGGTGAACATAGCCTCCGTGACGTTCGCATCAAGCCTCCTGCTGAGATAGCTTCTCCTTCTGCTCATGGGAGGTGGAGTCTTATCTTGAGACATACCTGATCGGCGAGCGTTCCAAAACTGAAACCTGGCTTACAAAAGCCAAGGCTTTCAGCTCGGCTCCGAACCGGAGCGGTTCAACCCGGCTCGTCTACGAAATGCCGCTTCGCTCTCTCCCTGTGCTCTCTTGACATCCAAGTCGGGAAAGCAACCCGCTTGGCGGGATATGATTCGCCGTAACCCGCTGCTGTCGTAAATCAACCGGATGATCCGCATCGGCGGAGCGCGGTCATTTTGCCCCTGTCGGGCGGCAATTGAGGGTTCAAGTCGGTTCATTTCCGTTGCTCCAACAGCGTTAAACGACACCACCGTAAATTCCGACAGCTTTCAATCGAATCTCCCACATCGATTCCATCTTGGCTTCGCATTCACTGTCTGTTTGATCGCGAAACAACCCGCCAGGTTTCCAAACGTCCCTTTACGGGGAAATCGCTCCTGCGGCATACCGGTACCGAACAGCGTCCAACATAAGAAGCCGAGGGTAAACCGCGCTACATAAACGCCTGGCCGATCGATTCGCCACGGTTCGTAATACTAAACCCTCAAGAATCTCCGCCCAATACCGCAATCACCCCAAGTTGACTACGGTTGCCAAAGCGGTTTGGACATCACTCGTCAGCGTCGTGAAACCGTTACGGAGCACCGAAACGAGAGGCCACCCGATAAGCTACTTTGGAATAGCGTTTAATGGATTCAAGCCTTTTTCGTAAGATGTAAGACCATCGGTGTCCTTAACTATTCCTATAAGCCGGAACAGCCGGAATCGGAAGCTGTAAAAACCCGGCTGAGATAATGCCCGGCCGGGTTATATCGCTATCCGTTCCGGATTGGTTGGTTATTTATTCTTGCCTTTGCCTCATGCCTCGCCCGCCCCTTCCCGCGCCGGCATCCTCGGTCAAACCCCGCAGTCCTTTTCTTTCTTCGCGCAATTCCCGGTACTGGTTTTGATATCGCTCACGCTCCTCCGGCATCATCAGCGGCTCACGCCTGCCTTCCATCTCGCCCGGACGCACACCCTCCCGCCCGACGCCCCTGTCCCGCGCACGTTCTTGAACCTCGCCTTGAAATTCTTGCTGAAAACTTTTTCGCTCCTGCCGAAGATCTTGATACCGCTCCCGATATTGCCCACCCGATGGTCTATCGAGCTTCCGTCCATTGCCGCCCCCTCTCTCCGCCCAGGCCTGGTTCACCGCTAACGTGGAAAATCCGATCAACAGCGCCAAAATAGCGTTCTTATGTTTCGTCATTCGCTTCCCCTACTGATAATCCTAGAAACGGCGGTTGGACGCGGCCGAGTGTGCGGCTGGCGAGCCGGCTGGCAAGGCGCGACGCCGCCGTGGGGCCGTCCCCCACAAGAAGGAGCAACGCCGCCAGGCGGCTCGCCCGCCGTGCAATCGGGTGCGTAGCGACTTCACCCGAGTGGTGAAATCGGTAGAAGGTAGGACGGTCAGAATTCATAGGGCTTTTCTACTCCATCTAAGCGGTCAACTGCCGTTTCTAGGATAATTGATCAATGACGGACATTCCGGATCGTCTTGTCGCTCGCTTCGATACGTTCGGCTACTATTGCTTGTGGCTCGCTTGCCCTAGCCCGCTCGCCAAGACCCAAGCCGACGTAGCGGCGGTAGGCCCAGTTTAGCACTGCCCATCCGTGACGCGATGACAATGAGGACGTGGCGGAAACATCGAAGCAAGGCGCACAGATCGCCTACCGTCCGAGAACAGAATCCCGGCCATGCCGTCTTGAGATGGATGTCGATCCTTTGTTTGGCGCTGGACCTGTACCGTCCGGCCGCGGCTCAAATTCCCGGCGTTGCCGAGGAATCGGCTGGCCAAATCGGCGGAGTTCCCGTCTCGGTCTGGACCTATCCTAGCGATGGCCTGAAGGTCAAAGGCTTGCTGTTCCTGCCCTGCGCCAAAGACAAACTGCCGCTGATTCTCTTCAACCATGACGGCGTTTCGGGCATTTCCGTGGAACACATGCGGGCCAGTGCGCGTCTGGCGCAGGCGGGGTATGCCGTGTTCACCCCGTCCTATCGAGGCGAGGACGGATCGGAAGGAGACATCGAAGTAGCCGCCGGCGAAGTGCGGGATGTGCTGAATGTTCTGCCGCTGCTGGCCCAAGTACCCGGCGTCGACGGCCGGAAAGTGGCCATGGTCGGGGTCTCGCACGGCGCTCTGATCAGCGTGCTGGCAGCCGCGCGGCAGTCTGAGGTCGATGCCGTGGTCACGGCCGACGGGGTGATGGACATCTACGCCTGGTGGCGCCATCTTCAACAAAATGGAATCTCGGGCCGCGACGAACTGACCCGGCGAATCTACGGCGACGGCCCGGAGGACAAACCGCTGGCTTTCTCGACCCGCCACGCCCTGGCTCAAATCCCGAACTTGAAGGCGCCGGTGCTGATCCTCCAGGGCGGCCGGGACGACATCGTACCCGCCCAGCAGGCGATTACATTCAAGGCGAAATTGGACAGAGCCCGGCATCCGGCCAAATTGAAAATTTATCCCCGCTGCCGGCATGGCTTTCTGGTTTACACACCTTACCTGAAGAACGGCGCGGCACCGGCTGAACGCATCGAGACCGAGAAGGCGTGGCAAGATCTCTTGGGATTTCTCGAAAAGCATCTCAAGTCTTGAAATCCTCTTCGGAATTGCCGAAATAGCTCCGTAAACTGGGTTGGTAAACTCAGCTGTCAGAGCAGTTTCCGTTCGTATGTAAGGATTGATTGTAAATGGCCTTATTCCATTCGGCATTCGAGTGAACATTAATCGTAGGGTGGGTTAGCGAAGCGTAACCCACCGATTCGGGATCGCTCGGTGGGCTACGGCCTCGCGGCCTAACCCACCTACAAAAATTAATGCCTTATTGAAAGCGATTTGGAATTAGTGTGGGAGCGGGCTTTAGCCCGCGATAATCGCTCAATCGCGGGCTAAAGCCCGCTCCCACAAGCCCTAAACCAACTTGAAGTACGCAAAAAAATGCGGCTATTTATGGAGGAATTTTCGCCAAGTGAACGCCGGATTTCCCGACATCGGCTTGAGGTGTAGAAAAAAGAAACCCGGCCGAGGCCGGGCACTCAAGACTGCTTCTTGGTGATTCTTAGCGGAATCTTCCCCCAATTCCGTGCAGTCCCCTCCAGCTTAGCCGAAAATCGACTGTGTGCAAGACCTTCCCGCGTCCCCAATGCGGGAACATCCCGATACGTCATTCAATATTCTGCGTCTGTTCTCTCATTTGTTCGATCAGCACTTTCATCTCGACCGAGGCCTTGGTCGTTTCAGCATCGGCGGATTTCGAGCCTAGCGTGTTGGCTTCGCGGTTCATTTCCTGAAGCAGGAAATCGAGACGGCGGCCCACCGGCTCTTTCTGGCGCAAGGCCCGCAGCACTTCATCGACATGGGCATCGAGCCTATCCAGTTCCTCGTCGACATCCAATTTCTGTGCGAGGTAGACCATTTCCTGCTCCAGCCGCTCGGAATCCGGATTGGCGCAGACTTCGGCCAGCCGTGCCATGATCTTCTGCCGAATGGATTGGAGTACTTCCGGCATACGCGCCCGCACCGACGATACGTGTTCCCGCAGTTTGACGCAGCGTTCTTTCAACAAAGCCGCCAATTGGCGCCCCTCGTTTTCCCGTACGACTATGGCTTGCTTCAGCACGTCGGTCAAAAGGTCGAGAATTTCGGCGGCAAGTTGTTCTCGGTCGGCCTCGGGCTCGTGCAAGGCGCCCGGCCATTTCAAGACGTCCAGGGCACTGAAGCCGGCCAAGGGCCTATCGCTCAGATCGTCCACCTCCCGGGCGGTCGCCAACAGCTTGGTGACCAACTCACGGTTCATGCGGATGTCGGCGCCGCCTTCGACGCTTTTCTTATAGGACAAAATGCAATCCAAGCGCCCTCGGTTGATGAGCGCACCGACGCGGCTGCGGGCGGCAGGCTCCAAAAAGCGGAATGCATCCGGCAAACGCAGGGAAAGATCGAGGTAGCGGTGATTGACCGAGCGTACCTCCCAGGTGAAAAGCCAGTCCCGAATTTCTCGTTCGCCGCTGGCGAAAGCGGTCATGCTGCGGATCATGGAAAATCTTGCTTTATACTGAGTAAATTGAATCACGCATTTAAGTCTTCTGGCCTGTCCCGAATTTTGTCGGTTCGCCCTTTTTTCCGGAGGGAAGAGAACTGAAGTCGGTCCTGCGTAAAACCCTAATGCGAAAGAACGGAATATTAAGCTGAATCCTCCCATGCGGAAACTCTGGCCAGACTCTTCGGACAAGCCTCCGAAAGAGTTTTACTTTTTGAAGTCCGGAACGATCGTCGATCAATACATGATCGAGCGCCCTTTGGCCGGGGGCGGATTCAGTTCCGTCTACCTGGCGCGCCAACTGGCGGATCAGCACCAGGTAGCCATCAAAGAGTACCTGCCGCGCCGCCTGGCGCACCGCACGCCGGAAAATCACGTGGTGCCGAACAGCGAAGAAACTCGCTCGATGTTCCTGCGCGGCCGGCGACTGTTTCTTGAAGAAGCCAAAGTTCTCACCAGGTTCAAACATCGCAACATCGTCGAGGTCTTGAACTTCTTTCAGGCCAACTCGACGGTCTACCTGGTAATGACCTTCGAATATGGAAAAATCCTGGGCGATTATCTGCTGAAAGAAAAGAAAAACGGTGTGAGCGATCAGTTCCTGCGCATGGTGTTTCCGGCGCTCCTCGATGGCCTCAGGACGATCCACCAAAACGGGCTGCTGCACCTCGACATCAAACCGCAGAACATTCTGATCCGTTCGGGCGGCGATCCTTTGCTGCTGGACTTCGGAGCCTCGCAGCCTTATCCGTACGAGGAAAACACGCGAATCGGCAAAGTCCTGACCAACGGCTTCTCTCCCATCGAACAATATCAGGACGACGGCGCCTTAGGCCCGTGGAGCGACATCTACGCCATAGGCGCAACCATGCGGATGTGCTTGGACGGCCTCCCGCCTCCCGCGGCTCCGATTCGCGCCGAACGCGATAGCCTCATCCCGGCGGTCAAAGCGTTCAAACGCCGCTATCCGCAAAATCTGCTGCAAGCCATCGATTTGGCCATGATCGTAGATCCCGCGCAACGTCCGCAGTCGATAGAAGAATTCTCGCGGCTCCTCTCCGCGGACAGCCGACCGGCCGAAAGTTGAACGGCCGGAGATCGACTCCGGGTCTCCATCGCTCCACCGTAAGATTCCCACCCTTCTTGGCCGCGCCTAAAGGTATTTAACTTTGCGGCAAAGGATTGTTCCTCTGCGGAAGATGGCATAATGTATGCCCGCCTTTCTGGAAAAGAAAAATCAGGAACAGTCATGATGAGTGCGAGCATCAACGAACGCAGGCAAAACACGAATCACATGATCGAGGAGCTTCTGGAGGAGAGGCGGCAAGTTTGGTCGCTGTACTGCACAATTGCGGGAATGAAGCCCTTTACGGTCGAGCAGCCCCTTCGGACGAAAGTCCAGGAGTTCTGCCAATTGCTCATCGATTACATATCGCTGGGGCATTTCGGGATTTACCAACGCATCATCGACGGAACCGAACGAAGGCGGAAAGTACTCGAACTGGCGGAAAACATTTACCCTCGCATCGCCGAAACCACCGATGCGGCGGTGGAGTTCAACGACAAGTACGAAACGCTGATCGGAGACGGGCTCAAAACCCATCTCGAGGATGATTTGTCCAAGCTCGGCGAGGAATTGGCGATGCGCATCGAACTTGAGGATCAACTGATTTCGAGCATGATCGCCTGATCAATGCACCGCAACGGGCGGAAGCACTCGTGAACTGGTCGCGACAGTGCCGCCCAAGCCTGAGGCACCATACGGCCGATGAACTATTGCACACACTGCGGAACATCGCTTCGAACGGGCATTCCCGAAGGCGATGACCGTCCGCGCCACATCTGCGACTCCTGCGGGACCATCCATTATCAGAACCC
Source organism: Methylocaldum sp. RMAD-M (assembly GCF_017832375.1). NCBI lineage: Bacteria > Pseudomonadati > Pseudomonadota > Gammaproteobacteria > Methylococcales > Methylococcaceae > Methylocaldum > Methylocaldum sp. RMAD-M. Next base: position 168,670 of record NZ_JAFIBZ010000008.1, read on the forward strand.
CAAGCTGATCGCCGGATGCATTCCTGTGTGGCAGGACCGGATACTGCTGTGCAAGCGCGCCATCGAACCGCGTCTCGGCTATTGGACACTGCCCGCGGGCTTCATGGAACTCGGCGAAACCTTGCCGGACGCCGCCCGCCGCGAAGCTCGCGAGGAAGCGAATATCGAGGTGGAGCTCGACTCGGTGTACACCATTTTCAGCCTTCCCCATATTTCGCAGGTGTACGTGTTCTTTCGTGCCCACATGCTGGAAGAACGCTACTCGGCCGGCTCGGAAACCTTGGAAGCGCGCCTGTTCAGGGAGGACGAGATCCCCTGGACCGAAATCTCCTTCGAAACGGTTTATCGCTCGCTGCGTCTATTTTTCGCCGATCGCAAGCAAGGCAGCTATGCATTCAGGCTGGAGACCATCACGCCGGATCAGCGCAGAATGCGGGGAGGTTAGAGCGTTTTCCGGTTTGACGCCGCGCCCCAAGGTACGGTAGGTCGACATTCCTTTCCCAATCGCAAACGGTCGCTTTAGAGCGTTTTTCATGCCGGTGTACGGCTTCGTATCGGGCGGGAAGAACGTAGGTCGGCAATCCTTTGCCGACGAAGTCCTTTGCCGAGCCGATAAGTCGGCGAGGGATTGCCGACCTACGCATTTCCCGATCCTCACCGCTAAACGGCGGAGAAAAACGCTCTAACCTCCCCGTTCGTCAACTCAGCGGCGAACGTAGGCCGGGATGACGAAGGAATCCCGGCAACCCCGCGACAATGCCGGGTTTCGTTCCTCACCCCAGCCTACATGCTGAGCGCCCTAAAACCGGAGAAGCCTTTTCAGGGCTTCCCTAACAGTGCACTCATTCGCTGCCCCATATCCGTAGGCGTATCGACGACATCCACGCCCGCCGCCCGCAGGGCCGCCACTTTGCTCGTTCCCGTCCCTTTGCCGCCGGTGATGATAGCACCGGCATGACCCATGCGTTTTCCGGGCGGCGCCGTGAGACCGGCGATGTAACCGACTACCGGCTTCGTGACATGCGACTTGATGTATTCGGCCGCTTCTTCCTCGGCGCTGCCGCCGATTTCGCCGACCAGAATGATGCCCTTGGTCTGATCGTCATTCTGAAACAAAGCCAAAAGATCGATGAAATCCAAGCCCTTGATGGGATCTCCGCCGATCCCGACGCAGGTACTCTGGCCGAGTCCCGCTTTGGTGGTTTGATGCACGGCTTCGTAAGTCAGGGTCCCGGATCGGGACACGATGCCCACCGAACCCTTTCGATGAATAAAACCGGGCATGATGCCGATCTTGCACTCGCCCGGCGTAATCACGCCGGGGCAGTTGGGGCCGATCAATGCGGTGTCGTAATGGGCCAGCGCCGCTTTGACCCGGAGCATGTGCAGCACGGGAATGCCCTCGGTGATGCAGACGATCACTTTTATACCCGCGTCGGCCGCTTCCAGGATGGCATCCGCCGCGAACGGCGGGGGCACGTAAATCATGCTGGCCGTGGCGCCCGTTTCGCGCACCGCCTGCTTGACCGTGTCGAACACCGGCAAATTCAAATGGGTTTGCCCGCCGCGCCCCGGCGTCACGCCGCCGACCAGCCGGGTGCCGTATTCAAGACACTGCTGAGAGTGGAAAGTGGCCTGCTTGCCGGTAAATCCCTGGCAAATGACCTTGGTGTTCTTGTCGACGAGTATGCTCATTGCGCAGCCTCCACAGCCTTTTTCGCCGCCTCGTCCAAATCCGACGCGGTTATCAGCGCCAAACCGGACTGCTCGAGCAAGCGCCGACCCTCCTCGGCATTGGTTCCTTCGAGCCGAACGATCACCGGCACCTGAACGTGCACCTCTTTGACGGCCGAGATAATGCCTTCGGCGATCAGATTGCAGCGTACGATGCCGCCGAAAATATTCACCAAAACAGCTTTCACCTTCGCGTCGGACAAAATCAGTTTAAATGCCTCGGCGACTTTTTCCGCCGTGGTTCCGCCGCCCACGTCCAGGAAATTGGCCGGCTCTCCCCCGTAAAGCTTGATGACGTCCAGCGTCGCCATCGCAAGTCCCGCCCCGTTCACCATACAACCGATATTCCCGTCCAACGTGACATAGCTAAGTCCATGCTGGCGCGCCGCAGACTCCTTGGGATCCTCTTGGGCCGGATCGCGGAGCTCAGCCAGATCGGTATGGGCGAACAAGGCGTTGTCGTCGATGTTGATCTTGGCGTCCAGCACCAGTAACGCACCGTCTTCCGTCACCACCAAGGGATTAATCTCGATTTGGCTCAAATCCTTGTCCAAAAACAGCCGATACATTCCGTTCATGATCTTGGTCAACGCGTTGACCTGGTCGCCCCGAAGCCCCAGGGCAAAGCCGATTTCCCGGCACTGGTAGGCCTGAAGTCCGGCGGCAGGATCGACCGTCAGACTCAGAATTTTCTCGGGGTGCTGCGCAGCCACCTCTTCGATATCCATTCCGCCGGCGCTGGATGCCAAAAACAGCACCCTGGCGCTGGATCTGTCCACCACCGCGCTCAGGTAAAGCTCCCGCGCAATCGGGCGGACTTCCTCGATCAGCACGGCATTCACGGGCAATCCGGCGCTGCCCGTCTGAGCGGTAACCAGACGCGACCCCAGCAATTGACCCGCCGAGGCCCCGACCGCATCGACGCTGCCGACCAGCTTGACGCCGCCCGCCTTGCCTCGCCCGCCGGCATGCACCTGGGCCTTCACCACCCACTGCCCGCCGCCCAAGGCGGTCGCAGCTTCGACCGCCTCTCGCTCCGAAAATGCCGGGGTGCCGCGGGGGACCGGCAAGCCGTAGGACGAAAACAAATGCTTCGCCTGATATTCATGTAGGTTCATTGGATACTCCGTTTAGCTCTCGCGCCGGGCATCAATCCTCAAATCGATGCTACTCTTAATGTCTACGGCTATTCTAATAGACCCGCTCCGAAACCGCACCGCAGCCATGTCGCAATGCCACGCACCGACCCCGAACTCGGGCGAGTCTCCGCTCCCCGTGAAACGATCGAGCGCAAGGTACCTGCAAACGGTTTTGCGGTGAACGACCCGGCACGAGGCTCTACGGCGCTCAACAGCTGCTACGGACAATGGACTTCGACAACAAGCAAATATCGCCCTGTCCGTTCTCCAAACATTACCGCATTCCTGAAAACCAAGCCTGGCAGTCGCTAACGGTTTATCTTCTATACCGTCTGACGCTGGGTAGCGTTTTGGTGTTCCTGTTTTTTCTGGGTGCGCTGCCGTCGTCGCTGGGTAAACACGACCCCGTGCTTTATGCAGCAGCCAGCAGCATCTATCTAGGATCTATTTTTTTCTCGGCTATTCCTCTGCTCCTGCGCCGCCCCGCCTTCCCGCTTCAAGCACAGCTGCACGTGCTCGCCGATCTAGTCTTGATCCCCAGTATCATGCACGCTTCGGGAGGCGTGGAGACCGGCGTCGGCGTATTGCTGGCTTTGTCGGTAGCGGCTGGCGGCATCCTGACCGGCGGTCGCTGCGCTTTGCTGCTGGCGGCGCTGGCCAGCGTGGCAGTCCTGGGAGAAGAAGTTTACGCCGATCTCTCCGGAGCGTTCGAAGCGGCCTACACTTACGCCGGCATGCTCGGGGCCTCGTTCTTCGGCATCGCGATTCTCGCCCTGGTGCTGGCGAGACGCGCGGAGCAGAGCGAAGCGATCGCGGCGCAACGCGGCGTCGACCTGGCCAATCTTCAGCAGCTCAACGAATTCATCATCCGCCACCTGCAGTCGGGTATTCTCGTCATCGATGAGCAGCATCGTATTTGGATGATGAACGATTCGGCCGCTCGGCTTCTCGGCATCTCTTCGACCGCCCGGTCCTTGGAAACCGCCTGTCCGGAGTTGGCCGAGCTGTTTTGGGATTGGCTGGACGATCCGATCCCCGGCACGGTGGGTCTCGGTTCTCGGGCAGGACAACCCTTGCAAGTTCGCTTCACCCGCTTAGGGCCTACATGGCCTCCGATTTACATGGCATTCCTGGAAGACAATGCCCTGTACAATCAGCGGGTACAGCAAAGCAAGCTGGCTTCGCTCGGCCGCCTCACCGCCAGCATCGCTCACGAGATTCGCAACCCCTTGACCGCCATCAGCCATGCCGCTCAGCTTCTGGCCGAGTGCTCGTCGCTGCAATCTCAAGACCGGCGCCTGATACAGATCGTTCTCGACCATACCGCACGGGTTAACATCGTCATCGAGAATGTGCTTCAAATCTCGCGACGAGGCCAATCGAAGCGAGAAATACTTCCCTTGGCGTCTAGTTTGAAAAAGTTTCTGCGCGACTACCGAATGGCGCAGGGAATACATGAAAAAGCCTTTCAACTCGATATCAAGATCGGCGATGCGCTGGTCACGGTCGACCCCAGCCATCTCAAACAGATTCTTGAAAATCTTTTTTCGAACGCGCTGAAATACGGCGAGCCGCAACGCGGGGCCATCCGGGTGCGCGTAAGGCGCCAACGGGGCGAACCATGCGTCGAAATCATCGATCATGCAGCGCCCATCGATAGTCAGACCGTTCAGCAAATGTTCGAGCCATTCTTCACCACCTCCGCCAGCGGCACCGGACTCGGGCTTTATATCGCGCGCGAGCTGGCGGAACTCAACCAGGCTAAACTGGAATATGAACCTGTCGCCGGCGGCGGTTGCTTCCGGCTCCGTTTGGCCGACGCAGAAAAAACCACAATCGAATTATGAACAGACCGTCCGCCCTGGTCGTCGATGACGAGCCCGCCATACGCGAATTGCTGGAGATCACGCTCGAGCGCATGGATATCGACGTGCAATCGGCCGGCGCATTGCGGCAGGCTCGAGAGCTCCTGCAAAACCGGCATTTCGATCTTTGCCTGACCGACATGCGCCTGCCCGACGGCGACGGGCTGGATCTGGTCGAATACATCCAGCTCAACCTTCCGACACTACCGGTGGCGGTCATCACCGCGCATGGCAATATGGAGTCGGCCATTCGCGCCTTGAAGAACGGCGCCTTCGACTTCGTCTCCAAGCCGCTGGATCTGCACATTCTTAGGAACCTCGTGAACACGGCGCTCAAGCTCGGTCAGCAAGAAGGCAGGGACCGCCGCTCCCGCCATATATTGCTCGGCGATTCGCAAGCGATGCGCGAAATCCGCTCCAAAATCACCAAGCTGGCACGCAATCAGGCGCCTATATTCATCAGCGGCGAATCGGGGACGGGTAAGGAATTGGTTGCGAGACTGATCCATGCCATGAGTCCGCGGTCCGAAAAGCCGTTCGTCGCGGTGAACTGCGGTGCGATACCGCACGACCTGATGGAAAGCGAATTTTTCGGCCACAGAAAAGGCAGCTTTACAGGAGCGGTCGGGGACAAGCAGGGCTTATTTCAAGCGGCTCACGGCGGCACGCTGTTTCTGGACGAAGTCGCCGACCTGCCGCTGTCGTTGCAGGTCAAATTGCTGCGCGCGATTCAGGAAAAATCGATTCGACCGCTGGGCGAACCTCGGGAAATTCCGGTAGACGTACGTATCGTCAGCGCAACTCACAAGAATCTCGCGGAGATGGTCCGAAACGGCGATTTCCGGCAGGATCTTTTTTACCGCATCAACGTGATCGAGATGCATGTTCCGCCCTTGCGCGAGCGCCGCAGCGATATTCCGGCCTTGATCGACCACATACTCGCAAAACTCACCTCCCCCGGAGATACCAAGGCCGAACTGAGCGCCGAAGCCTTGACCGCACTTATGAGCTATCCGTTTCCGGGCAACGTACGGGAGCTCGAAAATATTCTGGAACGGGCCGTCGCACTCTGCGACGGGCATCGCATTCTGGTCGAGGACTTGAACCTTCCGGAAGGGTCATCCGGGCGCTCCCCGGATGATCGTTTGCGATTGGAAGGGTCATCCGGGCGCTCCCCGGATGACCGTTTGCGATTGGAGATGATCGAAACGGCTTTTCCGACTGCGTCGGAGGAGAACCCCGTGAGGGAACACGGTCTGTCGCTGGAAAGCTATATGGACGAGATCGAAAAGCAGGCGATCATCAAGGCTCTCGAAAAAAACCGTTGGAACCGGACCGCGGCGGCGAAGCAGTTGGGCATCACGTTCCGCGCACTGCGCTATAAGTTGAAAAAGCTGGGACTGGACTGAGCAAATGCGGAAAACCGGTGAGGATGGACGGCCGAGATACACAACGGAGGCGAGTCAGCCGTCGCCCTGAACTAAAAAAATCTAAAGGGCTTACTCCATCGCCCAACGCCGTCAAGCCCGATATTTATCCAGAGTCTTGAGCTTATCCAGAGCGTCCTTGATCTTCCCGGCAACCGCGTCGTTCAGCTCCGTAGGCTTATAGACTCGATCCAGCAATCCTTCCGCGACCAGGGCCTCTTTGACCCATTTCTTGGCGAAACGATAATTTGTCGGCACTGGAGAGACTTCGCCCGTAGCCGGATTGCGCAACTGTCCGCCGCGCTCGGTTTGCGCGGCCTCTTCCTCGGCGGGCGCGGCCGTTTCGGCGACAGCAGGCGCGCCGGCGGCTTCCTCGGCTTTTGTTTCGGGCGCCGCTACCGGGGTTGGCGTGCTATCCGCGCGAGACACGGTCTTGAATACCTCGTAGATCACAAATACGACGAAGATCACCGTCAGACCGACCAGCAATTGCATCATGATCTTTCTCCTCCTCTTCTTGTAGTTTCTATCGACTCGCCAGCCGCCGCCTGAAGTTCCGAGCGTCACCGCGGTTGCGTGCGAGCCGACACACCATAGGCCGAAACGAATAAAACCGCAATATCTCTCTTGACTTTAGTCAACAATTTGCGCAAGAAATCCCCGAAACTCGCATTTTTTGTAAACGCCGATTTTGCCGCTAGCCGGTTCGTCCCGAACTTCTCGAAGGGCCTCGAGGGCTTGCCGGGACAGCTTCTAAGGCATCGCGTGAACGTGGGGGACAGGCCTGAGCGCCTTGTGCTCGAACTGCAAGCGATGAAGCTCCGCGTAATAGGATTGTCCGCGCAGCAATTGTTCGTGAGTGCCGCTTTCGATGATACGACCGTCCCGCATGACATAGATCCGGTCCGCATTCTGGATGGTGGACAGACGATGAGCGATGACCAAGGTGGTCCGGCCTTTCATCAATACCTCCAGCGCCTCCTGGACGTGCCGCTCGGACTCCGCATCCAGCGCGGAAGTCGCTTCATCGAGTATCAGGATGGGAGCATTCTTGAGGACGGCGCGCGCGATGGCGATACGCTGCCGTTGTCCGCCCGAGAGCACGATACCTTGCTGGCCGACGACGGTGTCGAAGCCTTGCGGCAGGTTTTCTATGAATTCCAGCGCATGGGCGGTCCTCGCCGCCTGCCGAATCTCCTCGAAACTCACCGACTCCCGGCAACCGTAAGCGATATTGCTGGCAACGCTGTCGTTGAACAAGGTAACTTCCTGCCCCACGTAAGCAATATGCCGGCGCAGACTCTCCAGGGTGAACTCCCGTATGTCCCGCCCGTCGAGGCGGATTTCGCCTTGAGTGGGCTCGTAAAGGCGAGGCAGCAAGCGTATCAGCGAGGTTTTGCCGCTGCCCGACTGTCCGACCAACGCAATGGTTTCGCCCGGCTTTACCGTCAACTCGATATTCTTCAGCGCGTAATCTCCGTCATCGTGATACGCAAGACCGACTTTCCGGAATTCGATATGTCCCTTTACCGCGTCGAGTTCTCGCGTACCGGTATCGTGTTCGCGCTCCTTGTCCAATAGCTCGAAGATGCTGTCCCCGGCGGCGATCCCCTTCTGCATGATGTTGAGGACCTGGGTGGCACGTTTGATCGGGCTCAGCATCATGGCCATCGCCGCAATGAAGGCGATCAGACTGCCGGGCGTGATGGTGTGGCGCACCGAGTCCAGGGAGACCACGTACAAAATCGCCGCGAACCCGCTGACATAGATGAGCTGTATGAGCGAGCCGCTAACCGCGTCGGTGACGATCAGCTTCATTTGCCGCCGCTGGTTGCGTTCGTTTTCCTTGGCGAACTTTTCGGTTTCGTAGCCTTTCCCGTTGAACACCTTGACGATGCGCTGCGCATCGATCACTTCCTGCGCCACGTGGCCGACATTGCCCATGGACTCCTGAATACGCATGCTGATCTTGCGAAAACGCTTGCTGACCAGGCGAATGCTGATGCCGAGCACCGGGCCGACCACCATGAAGACCAGGGACAACAAGGCATTTTCGTAAACCATCAACAAAGTGAGACCGACGATGGTCAATCCGTCCTTGAACACCGCGACCACGCCCTTGGTCAAGGAATTCGCCACCTGCTCGGTGTTGTACAGCAGTTTGGCGAGCAACTGCCCCGACGAGGCGTGATCGTAATAGGCACAGGGAAGATTCAATAGCTGATCGAACAAATCCCGGCGGAGATCGGCGATCACCCGCCGTCCGACCCATCCGGAACAGTAATCCCCGGCGAACCCGGCGATACCACGGGCGATCGACAAACCCAGCAATATGAAAGGCGCTTGACGCAGAATCTCGGGGTCATTCTCGATGAAACTGCCGTCGATGAGCGGCTGAATCAGCTTGGCGAAAGCGGGTCCCAGCGAGGCATAGGCAATCATGGCCACTATTGAAGCCAGGAACATCTTCCAGTAGGGCAAAGCGTATTTGAGCAGCCGCCGATAGATGATCATTCCATCGGTGAGTGGCTTTCGGTCGGAGTGTTTTTCGCTCATGAGGTCGTGCAGGCTTAATAAAAGGCCGTCCTGATTTCTCAAGCGGCCTGTTCGACTTTGCTAAAATCGTGGTTTTTTCACACGGATAGAAATCATCCAATGGTCGCTGGAGTCATCGCTCCCCCGGTCCAGTATGCCAATTATACCGGCGTCACGGCTGCCTTGGCTTTCGCCTTTTTTGCCTGGCTGAGTCCGGCCGGCACCAATATCGCGTTAGCCGCGTTTTCGCTGGCATTTCTGTTGAATCCGTCGGCATGGCCGGTGTTTCGCCGCGATCCGATGTTCGGACTGTTTGCCGCTTTCGCGATTTATGTGGCCATCGGGGCTTATTTCGCGATCGACGAATTTCCCGAAACGCGCAAACTTCAGATCCGAGACGCCTCGAATTGGCTCAAATTGTTCGCCTTTCTGCCGCTGGCCTGGTGGCTGCGCGGCGACCTGCGGCGCATCCACTGGACGCTGATCCTGGCCACCGGGGGGCTCCTGATCGGCATGCTTTGGAAAGCCGATTGGTCGAACTTGTATCACATGACCGTCGCCGAAAGAACCGGATTCAAACTCCGAATCATCTTCAGCGGTCTGGTGTCGGCATCGGCAATTCTGGGACTCTTGATCTATACCCCGCGAATCTGGAGCACCCGCACGAGTCCCCTGAATGACCTATTTCGCCTCGCCTGTTGGCTGGCCGCCCTATATCTATCCAGTTTCATGCTGATTTCTTCCAAATCCCGCGGCGCCTGGCTTGCCGCACTCATAGCCGTTCCCAGCGCATTGGGTATCCATTATTTTTGGAAGACAAAAAGAACCGACCTTCAGCTCGGAAAGTCGGTTCCTTTCATGCTCCTCGCGCTGGGCGTGGTTGTGGGTCTGTTTGCCCTGAACCACGGCGAGATCCGGACCCGGATCGATCAGGAAAACGCGGTCGTTTCGTCGATTTTGCAGGGAGAAAACCAGCACTTGCCGCGCACGTCGATCGGCTATCGCCACGATATTCAGAAATTCGGATTGCAAAAATATTTGGAGCGGCCCTGGTTCGGCTGGGGCCCCGGCTCTACCGAGCATCTCGTCGAAATCAGCGGTCAACCCGAGCTGATCCATCCACAGGCGAAAGGAGCGGACTGGATGGACCACTTTCATAACACTTATCTGGAAATCCTGGTCCGCTTCGGCCTTTTGGGCGCACTGGTCTTGGCCGCAACGGTTCTTCTGGTGATGGCCAACGTATGGCGCAGCTATAAGACCGGGATTCTGCCGAAAGACCATTTCGCGTTTCTGGCCGGCTGCTTCATTCTCTTGGCCGTGTGGAGCCTGTTCGACTTCCGCATTCTGCACGGCGACTGCCGGGCCTATTGGATTTTACTGGCCGGGATCGCCTATAGCTTTGCCTGGCATCCCGATGCGGCCCGCCATGACTAGGCTACCCGTCGTTTATCTGGGCCGAAGCCGCCTGCAACGAAATCGCGCCAATCTGATCCAGACCCTGCAGATGATGGAGGCATTCCGCCAAGCGGGCGTCGACGCTACGCTGTATTTGCCGCCGTGGCCGGGTTCGCTGGACCTGGAAAGCCGGCTGCGCGATTTCGGCATCGAATCGTCCTTGGACATCCGTTCCAGCTGGCTGCTGAATCGGCGCTGGAACGCCCGCCCGTTCGTTCGGCTTTATGGCAGGCGACTTCGGAAGGCTCTTGGCGTTTACACCCGCTCCGTGCAAATCAGCGCCACATTGGCCGCTGCCGGAATACCGCATCAACTGGAAATCCACGAGGCGGAGCGCGAACTGATCGGCAAAGGGTATTTGGCCGGCATCGTGAAGCATCATCGGCAGGGACTCATCGGATGGCTCGTCCCCATCAGCCATGCCGCGGCAGACGTATTGATCCGGGCCGGGGCCGTCGCGGAGCGCGTGCTCGTCAGTCCGAGCGGGACCAAACTTTCCGCATTCGACCGGATTCCGGCCTTCGATCCCGACCGTCTCTCCGCCCCTCGCATCGTGTACCTCGGGCGCCTCAGCCGCGACCGAGGCCTCGACGTCTTCCAGGAAATCGCTGCAACGGAAATCGCCGACGTCACCTTGGTGGGCGAACAGGAAGATACGGTCCAAGCCTCGGGCAAGCTGCACGTCGTGCCTTTCGTGCCGCACCGGGACGTGCCGACCTGGTGGGAGCGCTCCGATTTGGTCCTGCTGCCCTACCAGCGAAGCCTTCCCCATGCCGATTCGATCAGCCCCATCAAGCTGTTCGAGGCGATGGCGGCGGGACGTCCGATCATCGTGAGCGATCTGCCCGCGATTCGGGAAATCGTCGATCACGAGAAAACCGCTCTGTTGGTCGAGCCGGCGGACACCGGAGGATGGATCGCGGCGATCAGGCGGCTGCAAAACGATCCGCAACTCGCCTGCCGTCTCGCGCAAGCGGCGAAGCAAAAGGCCCGAGAGTACAGCTGGGAGAAGCGCGCCGAGCGGATTGCCAAAGCGTGTGGCTGGATCTGACGACTTGACTGGCGCGTTTTCACTGCGGACGAAGGCGTCGGCAAAGGATTGCCGACCTACGCCAAATCGGAAAATCCTCTAGCCGCGTTCAGCAACCGTTTCCGTAACCTGCCGGTAAACCCGGTAATTGCCCTCCACCATGGCTTCGACCGAGAACCGTTCGAGAACCAAACGCCGCCCGGCCTGGCCCAGTTCACGGCGCCGCGTCGGATCGTCCAGCAGTTCGACGATAGCGGAAGCCAATGCGGCGCTGTCGCCGGGCTCGATCAGGCGGCCGTTGATGCCGTCCTTCACGATTTCGGGAATGCCGCCAGCCCGTGTTGCCACGATCGGAACCCCAGAGGCCGCAGCCTCCAGCAGCGAGACGCCGAGCCCCTCCATCCAGGCGGGATGGACCACCAGATCGAGACAAGGTATGACCCGCGCCATATCGGTTCGATAGCCGGCGAAAATTACGGTGTCATCGAGTCCGCGGGCACGAGCCGATGTCCGAAGTTCGGCCTCCACGGGGCCCTGCCCGAACAGCAAAACCCGCGTTTGGGGGTGACGAGCCAGGACCACGGGCAAGGCGTCGAATAACACCTCATGCCCCTTGCGGCCGATCAGCTGGGCGATCATGCCGATCGCCGTCTCGCCCTCCGCGAGGCCGAATTCCGAGCGAAACCAAGCCTTATCGCATTCCGGACGGTAGCGCTCGGTGTCGACCGCGCTCGGAACGCAGACCACCCGCTCGGCCGGCACGCCAGCTTCGATGAGCACCTCGCGTATGCCTTCCGATATGGTGACGATGGTCTCGAACAGCGGAAACTTGATGCGGGTGTCGACCCAGCGCGGCGGATTGTCCACTCGCCGGCTATGGATCATCGGAATGTTTTCCAGCCGTCCGGCCAAAGCGGCGAGAAGATCGCCGCGGCGGCTGTGGATGTGCAGCACGTCCGGTTTTTCGTTTCGAATCAGCCGCCGCAGCCGGCCGATAAAGCCGAGATCCGAGTCGCCCCGGAACGGAAGCGGTCGAATCTCGACGGCGGGATTTTGGATAGCCCCGACGATCTCGGCGCCCTCGCTGCATACCAGCACATGCTCTCCTGGAAACCGGCTCAGGCCATTGAGAAGGTAGGCCACCTGCCGGGCACCGCCGTATAGGTGCCGCCCCATTTCCACGTGCAGCACTTTCATGATCTTTTTTCCAGAAGCTCGATGGCAGCGCCGAACACCTTGTCCACGGTATGGAGACGCATGCAATCGAACGTCCCTCCGCAGGTCGGACGACGGCGGCAGGGCGAACATTCGAAGCGCTCGTAAAGCACTCTCGCCGTGGCCCGGCCCGTGTCCAAATAGGGCCGGGTGGAACCGAAGATCGCCACGGTCGGAGCGCCCAGAGCGATGCCGAGATGAGTCAATCCGGTATCGACGCCGATCGACAGCCTCGCTTTCTCGATGATCGCCGCGCACTGTCCCAGGCTCGTCCGGCCGGCCAAATTAATGAGGCCCGGCGTCTGCCTGGCGATGATTTCGGCACGCGCCTTGTCCGCCGGACCGCCCAGCATAACGACGGCGAGCCGGCGTTCGCCGGCCAGGCGGACCGACAGCTCCGCCCAGCGTTCGTCGAACCAATGCTTTTGAGGACGGGTAGTGAACGGGCAGATGACGGCATATGCTCCGGTCACGCCTGCCGATTCCAGCAGTTCTCTTGCCCCTTTTCGATCGTCTTCCGAAACGGCGATATCGAGTTCAAAAGTATCGGTCTGGCCGGTCAAGGTCTCGGCGAGCATCCTGTATTCCTTGCCGATGCGGAGATCATCCACGCGCCGGTCGATAACCTCCGTCATCAGAAACTGGCTGCCCTCGCGCGAACCGAGGCCGATGCGCCGCCGTCCGCCCGAAAGCCAAGCCCAGACGCCGCTCTTGAGCAAACCCTGGAGATCGATCACCCAGTCGAAGCGTTCGACTCGAAGCGATCGGATCAAATCGAAAGCTTCCCTGGCGAACGCACGGTAGCGGCGCTCCCGGCGCAACTGCCGCCAACGGCCCCTCGGCCACAAATAAACCTGGTCCAGATGCGGGTTATGGCGCAGGAGATCGGCGTTGGCGGATTCCGTCAGCCAGGCGATGCGGGCGTTCGGATACGCCTTGCGCAGCGCAGGAATCAGTCCCGAAGCCATGATGACATCGCCGATGGCGCTGAGCCGGATGATCAGGATGCGTTGCGGCGGAGAATCGATTTCCGGCATCAGTGTCAGTCGCCTCTGTCCGCCATGAGTCGCTGATAAAGCTCGAGGTACGCGCCGACCACCGCCTCGCGGCTGTACCGGCTTTGCAGAAATGCATGACCGGCTTCGCCGAGCATGTTTCTTTCGGTATCGGAAAGCGCGAGCGCCGCCCGGATTTGCGCCGCCAGTTCCGAGGGGTCGCCGCACGGCGCCAGGAGACCGGTTCTCCCCTCGTCGATCAGCTCCAGAGCGCCGTCGGTCGCCGTGCTGACCACCGGCAGGCGGTAATTCCAGGCTTCCAGGATGACGTTGCCCAAGGGCTCGTGGCGCGAGGGGCAGACGAACAGATCGGCGAAGGCGTAGAACGGGTCGGGTTGTTGCCAGCCCAACCAGCGGACGCGAGGGGTTAATCCGAGGCTATCGCTCAGCGTCTTCAGCCGATCGGCCGCGGGGCCGTCGCCAGCAACGAGGAGGATCAGCGGGCGTCCGTTCGCTTCGGCCGGAAGTTCGGCGAAGGCATGCAGCAAATCGTCGAAGCCCTTCTTGTCGATCAGGCGCCCCAAGGCGAATAACACGAGCGCGTCGCTTGGGATATTGTGTTTGTCGCGCAGCTCTTCGAGGTGTTGGCTCGAAAAAACGAAGGGCTCCGGTACGAAATTGCCGATGTGGAACACCCGTTCCGCGGGAAGACCGGACTTGACCAAATAGTCGCAGATGCCTCGCGTATTACCCACCCAGGCATGGGCGTGGCGATAATAGCCGTCGATCTTGTAGAAACCGCCCAGGCGGGCGATATGCATGGCCTTCGCCTTGGCAGGCAAACGGGTCAGGCGCGTCGCGCGCCCCATGTAGGTCTGGACGATGCACGGCTGTCGCCGGGCCACCAACTCGCGAATCCGCCAGACCGACCAGAGATCCCATTGATTGGCGAGCGGCAGGTGTACCTGCTCGATGGCGCTAGTCTTCAGGGCTTCTGCCACCGGACTGCCGGACCGGTTGACGGCGATCACCCGCTGCCCGGCTTCGTGCAGCGCGCCCAGCAAGCGCACGTAGAACTGGTCCGCACCGCCGAACTGTCGGCTGCCGAGAATATGCAGCGACGGATACATCTCAGCCGGTCAGATTGGAGGCCAGCGGCTCGTCGAACCGATAGCCGAACCGCTCGATGTCGGGCCGGTAATGATCCGCCACGAGTTGGGCCGTCACGTCGTTATAGTAATCCCGATAGTCCTTCCGGCGGTCGGTCGCCTTGCGGCTGTGGGGCAGTTTCGGGGTCTTGATGCCGATCCGCTTGCAGGCCGTTTCGAAGTCCTCGGCCAGGAATTCGTAGCGTCCGAGAAAATCGACGACGGTGTTGCCGTGCAAATCGATCACATAGTCGCTTTGCAGCTCCGTCGACATGTCGGCGTGATACTGCGGCGGGCGGGCCGGATCGAGCTTCCAGCGGAGAAACGCCTCGAAGCTGTCGATGTGGGTAATCAGCTGCGGCCGCTCGCGGCGGATGTGATGATAGGAACTCACCTGCAAATCCCAAGGGTTACGCACGAAGGCGAACTTGAACAAGCTCTCGAAGACCTCTCGCGGGAGCATTTCCTTGGCGGCGATGATCTTGGCGTGGCGCGGGAACTTGGCTCCGATCTTATGGCCGGTCATCCCGCTCAGCTTGCTGCAGAGAAACTGCGGAATCCGGTACGGATCGGTCCACTTTTGCCGCCAAAGCGAGTCGCGAATGCTGGTGCCGCCGGTTTTGGCGATGTGGACGAACAGGAAGTTGTATTTGAGGGAGAGCAACATGGATTCAAAAGAGTTGTGTCAAACCGGATGCAAAACCTTAGCGGAGCCGGAAGGCGTAAATCCCAGCACCTCCAGATAGCGAGCCGCGCTACGCTCCACCGTATACTCCGACGCTGCCTCGCGAAGCAACCGGTTCTCAAGCGGAAACTGCAAGGTGTTCAACATCGCATCGGCCAAGCGCTCCACGTCGCCTACCGGCACCAGCGGACCATAAAGGCCGTCCCGCAGAATCTCCCGCGGACCGCTGGGGCAGTCGGTGGACACCACCGGCGTTCCCAGGGCCAAGGCCTCGGTCAGCACATTGGGCGAACCTTCCCAGGCGGACGACAGCACGAACAGCGAACTCCGCGCCATGTAGGCATACGGATTCGCGACATGGCCGAGCAGCGCGACGGCATCGGCGATCCCCAGATCGGCAGCCAGCTTTTCCAGACTGGGGCGCAGCCGGCCTTCGCCGAGGATCACCAGCCGCGAATCCATCGCGGCTCTCACGCGGGCAAAAGCGCGGACCAAGGTCGAAAAGTCCTTTTGCCGCGTCAAGCGTCCGGCTCCCAGAATGACGGGAACGTCCGACGACTCGAACCAGGGGTGATCCACCGGCATGCGGCTCTTTTCCATCATCTCCGGGGTAATGACCGGGTTTCTGATCACCACGATCTTTTCCGGCGGCAATTTCGCGATCCGCCGCGTGTCCTCCGCGACGCCTTCGGACACGGCGACAATACGGTCCACCGCCGAGTACATTTCGCGCATCGGCCATTGGCGTGCCCAGCGGATCAGTGCCGGCTTGTTCGCCATGGCGGCCGAAAGATGAGTCCCGAGGCGGCCCACCAGACGGGTATCCGCTCGGCTCACGCGCTTGGCGAGCACCGCGGCGCGAATGGCTCTGTCTTTGGCGGCCAACAGGGCAAACGGCCTTTCGGTCTTGAGATAGCGGACCAGCCCCGGCACCGCCAAGGCGGTGTGTCCAACGCCCAAGTCCAGAACCCGCAACCCCGAACCGTTCAGCCTTATGAGTTCGGGCGCGGGCTTGCGCAAGATGGCCAGGAGATCCACCGCCAACCCCTCCTGCGAGAACGCGGGCAACAGATTCATCACCATGCGCTCCACGCCGCCGGTGCCGGAAAACGAAATCAGTACCGCCAGACGCTGTGCACGACCCATTACCCCTCTCCTCTCAGCAGACCCAGAGCATTCAGATATTGCCGCGCGCTGTTGGTAACGGTGTAGGGCATCGTCGCCTCGTGCAACGCTTCGGGCGAGGTCGGACTATCCAGCATGTCGGCGATTTTCGCCGCGAGGGCCGATGAATCGCCGACCGGAACCAGCGGACCATAACGACCGTCTCCGAGCACTTCTTTGGGACCGCTCGGGCAGTCGGTCGATACCACCGATGTGCCGCAGGCCATGGCTTCGATCAATACGACCGGCATGCCTTCGCAAATCGACGTGAGAGCGAAAACCTTGGCCCGGCGCATGTAGGCATAAGGATTGGCCAGAAATCCCGGCAGGTCGACATCGTCCGACACGCCCAGATGACGGGCGAGTTGCTGGAGCTTGTCGCGCTGCCGCCCCTCGCCGCCGATGATGAGGCGGCAAGGACGGTCACGCCGCAGCTCCGCGAAAGCTTTCAGCAGGGTGGCGAAATCCTTGCGCGCGCACAATTCGCCGATGCCGAGTATCACCGGCGGCTCGCCCGGCGCGAACCAGGGATGATCCACCGTCGCTTCGGCCATCGCATCGAAACGGTCCGTGAGCACCGGGCTGGGCACCACGGTCACCGCCTTGAGCGGCAGCCCCGCTATCCTGGCCAGATCTTCCGCCGCGCCTTCGGAAGGCGTCAGGATGCAGTCGGCGTGGCGGTAGAACAGTCGGATCGAAGCCAACTGGCCATTTCGCGCCCACCAGCCGCGGCGCTCGAGATTCTTGGAGACCGTCGTGCCTATCCGCACCGCCACGCGGGTATCGACGCGAGCCAGCGCCCGTGCCGTCAGGGCGGTGCGGTTCACCTTGTCCTTGTCGCTCAATAGCACTTCGGGCCGGCTGCGGCGCAAATAACGGACTAACGCCGACAAAGCGGTGTTGACATGGGAAACGCCCAAGTCGATCGTCCGGACATTGTGCGGCAGATCGTCCCAATGAGGACCATGGCCTTTCACTCTAAGGAGATCGATCCGCAGTCCCCATCGGGCAAACTCCGGAACCAGATTGCGCATGATCCGATCGACCCCGCTATGACCGGAAGTCGCCAGAAATAAAGCCAGATCTGTACGGCTCGAACTCATGGGCGGCTCAGCCCGAAAGATTCCAAATAGGCGCGACTGCTGTTTTCCAGAGTGTACGGCCGTACCGCCTCGCGCAAGAGCTCGGAAGGCGGTGGATTTTCCAGGGTCGCGGCCATCGCCTCCGCGAGAGCTTCGGCATCGCCCGGCGCGACGATCCGCCCGTAACGACCTTCAGCCAGAATCTCCCTAGGCCCGCTAGGACAATCCGTGGCCACAGCAGGTGTACCGACCGCCAGAGCCTCGATGAGCACATTCGGACAACCCTCCCACAGCGACGACAGAACGAACAGCGATGCCCTGGCGAGAAAAGCGTAAGGATTGTCCACGAAGCCCGGCAGGTCGAAATCATCCTGAACGCCGAGCTCGGCCGCCAGGCTTTTCAGCTTTTCCGCTTGCCGGCCCTGCCCCAGGATCATCAAGCGGCAAACCCGATCTCGACGCAGCCGGGCGAACGCCTTCAGCAAGGTCGGGAAATCCTTGGCGCGCCCTAGCCGCCCCGCTCCCATGACGACCGGTGGACTGCCCGGCTTCAGCCAGGGATGATCCACCGGTTTATGGACAAAGTTCAGCAGATCCGGCGCTACAGTGGGATTGGGAAGCACGCTGATGCGTTCGAGCGGAATGTTCAGGAAAGCCGACAAATCGGCCGCCGCGTCGCGGGAATTGGCGATGATGCCGTCGCTTTGCGAGAACAGGCGTTGCTGTCTGCGCCGGAACAGCCACCGCGACCACCAAAACCGATGCTTGAGTTCGGTCCGGGCACCCAGCGAAGTACCGACGCGCAAGAAAAACCGTATGCCGGAATCCCGCAACTTTTTCTTGACCTTCAATGCGATGCGGTCGTCCCGCCCTTGGCCGGTCATGACGACAGCCGGCCTATTGGTCCGCAGGAACGCGAGCAGATCTTTTTCGAGCGCCAGGTCGCTCTGGCCATGGAGGGCCACCTGCTCGACTTCGGGGTTCAACCGGTCGGCGAAGACGGTATCGGCTTGGTTGACGATCAAAGCCGTTGGTACGCCGTGGGCGGAAAAACCATTGGCAAGGTGAACGAAGGTGCGCCCAACGCCGCCATTGCCGAAGCTGGGGATGAAAAGACAAACTCGAGGAGGCGTCACGAATCTAAGGACGTCAATTGAACCGTTCGAAATTTTTCATGAAGTCCCTAGTCTAGTGTAGAGCGAGCGGCATGCGGCCATCGGGCGAAACATTCCGCGCAGCCGATCACGCATCCTTATCGGCCAAAAAAGACAACTCGGTGTTCTTGGCGCATACGAGTCGGTGGAGCCGTTTCAACGCATAGCCCAAAATCACCGACGAAGCCAATGCCAAGGCGATGTATTCGGCGGCCTTGGCAAAATCGGTCTGGAGTAAGCCGGCGCCTATCAGACAGGCGGTAATCCCCATAGGCAAAAACCCGATGAAGCTTCCTATGAGAAAATCCAGATGACCGACATCCGTCATCCCCAAAAGTACATTATTGTAGAAGCCGTTCAGTGGAAGCTGTCGAATCAGCACCACGGCCAATACGCCGTTTTGCTTGATCTGCCGTGCCAATCGCTCAAACTGACGAACCTTCTTCAGTCCGTAGCCTACGCCGAATCGGCGGATGAGCAGAAGCGTCACGTATGAACCCAACACCGTCGCCAGTTGGCTCCACACCAGTCCCCAAGCAAAGCCGAACGCCAATCCGCCAAGAGAGCACAAAATCAGGCGAGGCGCCCCGATTGCTGTGAGCGCTACGCCGGCCGAGGTAAAAACCAAGGGCGCCGCCAAACCGTAACTCGCCAACTCGGCTTTGAGCATCAAGCCTTGATCCAGCCAGCTTTTCAGCGGGGTAAAATAAAACGTAACGCCCAAAGCCAGTACGGCCGCAACAGATGCGCCGCGGAGAACACCGCCCGTTCGCGTGGCACCCATCAAGCGCTTTGCATCGACCATTAAAAACCTATCAAGGGAAATCATCCATTCGACTGATCGTATTATATGTAACTAATACGTACAAAAACCATGACCAATTGTCCCGCTCGGGGCTGAAAAGGATTAATCGTGTATATCAGATGCGCCGCCTATCGCAACGGCCAGCGAATCGGAGACGTCAGCGTCGAAAACATCAGTGAACTGCTTGCGGAACCGGATACCTTCGTATGGGTTGGCTTGACCGAACCCGATCCGAACGAGTTGCTGCAACTCCAGGAAGAATTCGGCCTGCACGAACTCGCGGTGGAAGATGCCCGCTCCGCACATCAACGGCCGAAATTGGAAGAATACAAAGGATCATTGTTCGTGGTCTTGCACACTGTAGAGCTCCAGGACGGCAAGGTTCATTTCGGCGAAACGCATCTGTTCGTCGGCAAGCAATTTTTGATATCGATCCGTCACCAATCGTCGCTAGGCTACGGCCGTGCCCGAGTCCGTTGCGAGAGCATGCCGCAACTCCTGGCCAAAGGCTCCGGATTCGCGCTTTATGCAGTCCTCGACCTCATCGTCGACAACTTCATGCCGGTCGTCGAACATTACCAATCGCTGCTCGAAAAACTAGAAGAAGACATCTTTGAAAACCGCTTGCATCGCGATGCGATGGAACGCCTGTACGATCTCAAACGCTGCCTGCTGCGGCTGCGCAATGCCGCGATGCCTTTGCTGGACGTCTGCAATGCACTGATGCGGCTTCACCCCGATGTTGTCTCCAAGGAATTGCGCGTTTATTTCCGCGACGTACACGACCACGTGCACCGCATCATCCGCGCCACCGACACCATGCGTGAAACCCTGTCGGATGCCATGCAAGCAAACCTGGCGCTGATCACGGTCCGGCAGAATGAAGTCGTCAAACGCTTGGCCGGATGGGGCGCCATTTTGGCGTTGCCGACCATGGTGTTCAGCATGTACGGCATGAACTTCAAGTTCATGCCCGAGCTCGATTTCCGATTCGGCTATCCCGCCGCTTTGGCGGGAACCTTGATCGGCTGCGTTTGGCTGTATAGACGCCTGAAACGCGCGGAGTGGCTGTAAGAGGGTGTGTGAGAAGCTACTGCGCGGCTCGATGGCCGCGTTGCGAAGGTGTAGCCGTAGGTCGGAAATCCTTTTCCGACGCCTTGGTCGGCAAGGGATTGCCGACCTACGACTTCTCACACCTCTTAAGAGCGCCCGCATCAGTTGCGCGTTTCTTTCCGATTCGGCTTGTATCCCTTTTTGAAGCGCAGCCGGTAGAGATCCACCAGCCAGCGGCCGAATCCGGCAGGCACCAGCGCCAGCCATAAGGGATCATAGCGGGTCAGCCTTCCCTGCTTGAGAAGACCGGCACCGGTATGAAAGGAAAAACGGATGAAATCGACCATGCTGCGCCGCCGTTGGCGGCGGCTGAGCCATGCCCGGTGCTCGGTTACGTCTTCCAGATAGTAAAGCTGGAATCCGCGCGGGTTGCGCATGCGCAGACGAAAACGGTCGGAAGACAGACCATCGGCCAGGTACTCCACCTGCTGGAAGGGTTCGTTGACACAACGAAAGACATAATGGTGCGAAATCCGTTTCCAGGTCAGCGAGGGCCGGATATGCCTTTCGCCGGCAAAGACCGGATACGGAAACCGGCGCGCGACATCGGTCCGAATCGCATGTTTTTTGTCGCCGCCCACGCCCAGGCGATAGCGCACGTCCAGAAAGCTTGCATCCAGCGGATTATGGGGATAAGGAATGGTCAGCGACCGCTTCCCGTCCATACTCTCCACCAGACCTTCGACACCGGCGAAACGTCCACGCTCACTTTCGGGGATGGACTCCCAATGACGCCGGATACGCTCCAAGGTATCGGGTAAGAGACGGTCGTCCGAGTCGAGATTGAAAAAAAGCCGCCCCCTGGCCAATTCCACGCCTTTGTTGTGAGCGGCGTGCTTGCCCTGATTGCTCTGTTTGACATAAATGACTGGGAATTCGACGCCCGCTTTCCAACGAGCCACGACGGCAGCAGTGTCATCGGTCGATCCGTCGTCGACGATGACGACCTCGAAGTTCCGATAGGTCTGGGCCTCGATGCTGGACAAAGCCCTAGTCAACAAGCCCGCGCGATTATAGGTGGGAATAAAGACGGTAAACATCGGCCTGTCCCTAACCATAGGGTCTCCGTAATTTCACGAACACGTTAATAATCAAGCCTTCAGGCCAAAACTCCGCTCGACGGCGTCGACGATACGCCAAAAATCCAGGACTTGGTGCTTCCGGATTTCGGCTCGTACTCGAAGCGCTTCCGGAAGGCGGCGCAGTGCGGCAAAAAAGCCTCTGACGTATACCATATCGAGTCTTAGCAAGCGTCCGATCAACTGGAACAGATAGCCCGGCAAGAGATAGAGCATCAAGTCCTTCCCCGGCATATGTGTCCATTCGAGCAAGAATCGATTGCACACCCGCGTCTTTCTGACTCGATCGGCGGCCACGTTTTCCGAAATCGAACCTTTTTTTTCATGCACCACCCGACTCGCAGGCTCCAAGAGCGTTCGCCACCCGCGTTTCCAGGCGCGCAAACCCAAGTCGAAGTCTTCGGAATAGAACGGCTTGTAAAGCGGCAAATAGCCGCCCAGCGCCACAAACATCGATTTTCGCAGAGCGACGGAGCCTCCGGAGGCAAATAAGCTCTCCGTCGGCGCAGCGGACTTCAGGTCGTCGAAGCGCCAGCGCACCGACCTAAGCCGGCCCCGTCTTATTCGGAAACACCGCCACGAAACCGGGCTCACCCGTCCGTCCTCGTCCAGAACCAGGGGCGATACGGAGAAGACCTCGGCCTTTTCCAGATGCCGGATCAACGGCGCCATGAAGTCCTCCTGCGGCCGCACATCGGAATTCAGAAAAATCAGGAATTCCGCGTCGGCGGCATCGACCCCCGAATGGATCGCTTCGGCGAAACCGCGATTGGCTTCATGGACGACGACACGAACCGAAGGGAACTCGGTCCGGAGCATCTCGGCACTTCCGTCCGCCGATCCGTCATCCACCACGATGATCGAGCAGGTGCCGGGATAAGCTGCGGCGGCCCGTATCACGGACGGCAGATTGCGGCGCAATAAATGCACTCCGTTGAAATTGGGAATAATCACGCCCACCGGCGGAAAATCAGGCTGAGCCATGAGAAGCTTTAAAAAAACGAAAACCGCCCCCCACAATCAAGCTCAACGGATAGAGCGTCGATCGGGAGAAAAAAGGCAGCGTAAGAAAGGCATGCGCAAAATGGACCGTCGTCACGACAATCAAAAGGAGGCCTATCTGCCTGCGTGTATCATTATCGGCAGTCGCCGTATGCACCCAGAGCTTCGCGAAAAATAGCCCATAGCCGACGATTACAACAATAAGCCCAATCAACCCGTGACTATACAGCAGTTCCAGCAAGAAATTGTGCGGAAAGGAGAAATCGACCACCGAATGAAAGCTGGAAACCCCCTGATAATCGCGGTAGAACTGCCCGAATCCATGCCCGAAAATCCATTCTCGAACCGAACTCGCCGACTGCATTTCGGCAGTCTCCGTCCAAATGGCCACCCGTTCTTCCTTGCGCAAATCACCGAAGAAATCGTCCATCCTGTCGTCGAATCCATAAATTCCCGATGCGTACAGCAAGCCGGGAATAATCAGCACCGCCGCGAGCGTCATCCACCGGTACCTGACCGCCACGAACGGGACGATCACCAGCGAGCCGGCCAGCAGAGCCAGAAAACCCGGCCTGGACTGGGTCTTCAACAGCAACAGCGCATCGCCGAGCAACGCCAAGATGAACAGCCACCGTTGTCCTCCGCCGTTCGCGATCGAAAAATAGAACAGGATCGGCAGCGTCAGCAAGCAGTACAGCGCCAAGAAATGAGGATTGGCGAACAGCCCGAACTTATCGGGAAAAATCGCAAAGCCGATCCACTGGGCGACAACGTAGAACGCAGCCAGCACGGCGATAATCGGCTTATGGGTCAATTGCCAGCGACTGCCGAATCGCTCGGGCAGCATCACCACACCGGCAACCGCCGCCACCGGCCAGGATAGATGCTCCAAAAAGCGAAAGTCGGTCTCGTTGGCGGACGCCATGAGATAGCCTTGTCCGGTCAGCAAAACAACGAGGGACAGCAAAGCGGCCATCGGCCGATCGATTGGGAAGCCGCTGCGGGACAACAGCGCCAGACAGATGACGACAGCGGCGCACAAGTACAGAAAAATCTTATGGATACCGAACCCGAGTAGGAGGGAGATTCCGAAGCCGTAAATCGAGGCGCTCAGAAGGCCGGCGAGAAAACTCATGCCGACGCCTGGAAAACTTCTATTGCTTAAAGCCGTCGTCTCCATCACGACGGCCTACTTTTCCGTTAGGAGACGAGAGAGGGTTCCGTTGGGCAATTGTCCGGAGAGGACCTCGGGTTCGGAAAACCGGAAGCGGCTGATTGCCGCGAAGGGCACTGCATCCTGCATGGGAGTTCCGCGCATAAAAGTGGAAATGGAAGGCGATCGTATTACAAAGCTCCGACGCACGTCAAAGCGGCTTTTAAGGCTGGAACTTCACTACAATGCCTTCCTATAGAGGATCGATAACGAGCGACTGCATCGCCGGCTTCGCTTGAAAAGCGGGTACGGCACCCCAATCTATTGAGTCATCTCGATTAAGCAACATAAAGGCATTTTTCCAATGCGAATGGACAAACTGACCAGTAAATTCCAAGCAGCCCTGGCCGAAGCGCAGAGCCTGGCTTTGGGGCACGACCATCAGTTCATCGAGCCGATTCACGTCATGGCGGCGCTGCTCGATCAGGAAGGCGGCACCGTGCGGCCCCTGGTCTCGCAATGCGGCGTCAACGTCAATCAGCTCCGTACCTCTCTGGAAGAAGCGCTCCACCGCATCCCCCGCGTAGAAGGTATCGGCGGAGACGTACAGATCTCGAACGAACTGGGCCGGTTGTTGAACCTCACCGATAAGCTGGCGCAAAAACGCGGCGACACGTTCATCACCAGCGAAATCTTCGTGCTGGCGGCCATCGAAGACCGTGGCCAGCTCAGCGATTTGCTCAGGAAAGCGGGACTGGACCGGAACAAACTGGAGCAAGCCATCGAACAGATCCGGGGCGGCCAGAAGGCAGACGACGCCAACGTGGAAGAGCAACGCCAGGCGCTTCAGAAATTCACCATCGATCTGACCGCGCGCGCCGAACAGGGCAAGCTCGATCCGGTGATCGGGCGCGATGATGAAATCCGCCGCACCATCCAGGTTCTGCAGCGCCGCACCAAGAATAATCCGGTCTTGATCGGCGAGCCCGGCGTCGGCAAAACCGCCATTGTCGAAGGCCTGGCGCAGCGCATCGTCAACGGCGAAGTGCCGGAAGGGGTCAAAGGCAAGCGCCTATTGGCTCTGGACATGGCCGCCCTGATCGCCGGCACCAAGTTCCGCGGCGAATTCGAGGAGCGGATGAAGGCGCTGCTGAACGATATCGCGAAACAGGAAGGCAGGATCATCCTCTTCATCGACGAGCTGCACACCCTGGTCGGCGCGGGGCGGGCTGAAGGTGCCATCGACGCCGGCAATATGCTGAAGCCCGCTTTGGCTCGGGGCGAGCTGCATTGCATAGGCGCCACGACCTTGGACGAATACCGTCAGTACATCGAAAAGGACGCGGCCTTGGAACGGAGGTTCCAGAAAGTGCTGGTGGACGAGCCCAGCGTCGAGGACACTATCGCGATTCTGCGCGGGCTCAAGGAAAAATACGAGGTACATCATGGCGTCACCATCACCGACCCCGCGATCGTGGCGGCGGCGACCCTGTCGCATCGCTATATCACCGACCGCAATCTGCCGGACAAGGCCATCGACCTGGTGGACGAGGCCGCCAGCCGCATCCGCATGGAAATCGATTCCAAACCGGAAGAAATGGACCGTCTGGATCGCCGCCTGATCCAGCTCAAGATCGAGCGCGAGGCCTTGAAGAAGGAAACCGACGAAGCCTCGCGAAAACGGCTGGAAACACTCCAAGACCACATCTCCGAACTGGAACGGGAATACGCTGAACTGGAAGAGATCTGGAAATCCGAAAAGGCCGCGCTGCAAGGCACGGCCGCCATCAAGGAAAAGCTGGAACGGGCTCGGCTGGACCTGGACGCGGCACGGCGCAACGGCGATCTCGCCCGCATGTCGGAGCTGCAATACGGCGAGATTCCCAAGCTGCAAAAGGAGCTGGATCTCGCCACACAGGCCGAGATGCAGGAAACCAAGCTGATGCGCAACAAGGTCACCGACGAGGAAATCGCCGAAGTGGTCTCCAAGTGGACCGGCATTCCGGTATCGAAAATGCTCGAGGGTGAGCGGGAAAAGCTGCTCCACATGGAGGAAAACCTGGCCCGGCGAGTCGTGGGCCAACAGGAGGCCATCAAAGCGGTGTCGGATGCCATCCGCCGCTCACGCGCCGGTCTCGCCGATCCGCGCCGCCCCAACGGCTCCTTCCTGTTCCTGGGCCCGACCGGCGTGGGCAAAACCGAGCTGTGCAAAGCCTTGGCCGAGTTTCTGTTCGACACCGAGGAAGCCATGGTCCGGATCGATATGTCGGAATTCATGGAGAAGCACTCGGTGGCCCGCCTGATCGGGGCGCCGCCGGGTTATGTCGGTTACGAGGAAGGCGGCTATCTGACCGAGGCGGTGCGCCGCAGACCCTACTCGGTGATCCTGCTGGACGAGGTGGAAAAGGCCCACCCCGAGGTGTTCAACATACTGTTGCAAGTGCTCGACGACGGACGGCTCACCGACGGCCACGGCCGCACCGTGGACTTCCGCAACACCGTTATCGTGATGACCTCGAACCTGGGCTCCGACCGTATTCAGGAGCTGGCCGGCGAGGAGAATTATCAGCGGATGAAGGCGGCGGTCATGGAAGTGGTTACCCACTACTTCAGGCCGGAATTCATCAACCGTATCGACGAAGTGGTGGTCTTCCACCCGCTGATCAAAGAGCAGATCCGCGCCATCAGCCGCATCCAGATCGGCTACCTGCAAAACCGCCTGGCCGAGCGCGATATCGCGCTCGAAGTCAGCGAAGCCGCGCTGGACAAACTCGGAGAGGCCGGGTTCGATCCGGTCTACGGCGCACGCCCGCTGAAGCGCGCCATTCAGCACCAACTCGAGAACCCCTTGGCGCAGGATATCCTGGCCGGCAAGATCGCCGCCGGCGATACCGTCAGCGCGGACGTGGAGGACGGAGAGATCGTCTTCCGCAAAGCGGCCTGAGCTGACTGCCCTCTAACTTCGGCACAGGGAAGTGCCGTCGCTTGCTCCGCTCGCATGATCGAGAACGGCGCTATCCGTCGTCGGGTTCTTGCGCCGGCTCATGTAGCCTGAGATTATATGATGCCGACCGGTGGGTTTTTAGGCCGCGGCCTCGATCCGCTCCTTGAAGCCATCGTAATCACCGCAACCCTATACAACAACCGGTGACAGGCATCCGACTTATGGATTCCAAGAATCCAACATCCTCGGCAGTTCCTAGACTTGTGAACCAGGAAGGACAACATATGGATATGCGCAAGGTACTGTGCTTCAATTTTTCGGCCGCTCGGAACGAATCGCTCGATCCCCTGCGGTCTCTCGAATGGACTATCTTTTCCACTGGCGATCTGAACGAGGCCAAGAATCTCATCGATCATCATCGTTTCAAGGTTGGAATGGTTTTCTTCGGTTCCGACCTGCCAAACGACTTATCCTCGATCAAGAATCTTTTCACCGCACGCCGCTCCATGGAATGGATCGGCTTGCTGGCGGCTGAGACCTTGAACAGACCGGACCTATGCGAGCTGATTTCTCGCTACTTTTACGATTATCACACCCTGCCTTTGGATACCGGGCGCCTGCAATTGACGCTCGGCCATGCTCTGGGCATGGCGGATATCTTGGAACGCACCGCAGCCTCCTCGATCCATAGAAATCGCGAGGAGCTGATCGGATGCAGCCCGGCAAGCCTCAGGCTATTCCGAACCATCAAGAAAGTCGCCGCCATCGAGGCGCCGGTATTGATCATCGGCGAGAGCGGCACCGGAAAAGAATCGACCGCTCTCGCCATACATCGAGCCTCTACTCGATGCGACAACCCCTTTGTCAAGGTGAGCTGCGATGGATTGCCGCCGGAAGTCATTCGATCGGAGCTGTTCGGGCACGACAAAGAACGGCATGACCGCATCCACGAACCGGGCAAGAGCCGTCTGGAAGCTGCGGCGGGAGGCACGCTGCTCTTGGATGAAGTCGGCAATCTGACCGAAGACCTTCAAACCGAATTGCTCAACTTTCTCCGGGAAGGGACCACCCCGTCAGGTAGCGACACCGCGAAAACGCCGATCGACGTCCGGATCATCGCCACCGCTCAAACCGACCTGGAACAAACGGTAATGGACGGTCGCTTCCGGGACGATCTCTACCGGCGGCTCAAGGCTTTGACCGTAAACGTTCCGCCGCTGCGCGAGCGTCAGGACGATATCGAACTTCTCGCCAAGCACTATCTTCGCGTGTTCGCCAACGGCGACGGCGATTCCGCCCAAGGCTTTGAGCCCGAAGCATTGAAAGCGATGCGTCGTTACGAGTGGCCCGGCAATATTCGCGAGTTGATCAACCGGATCAAACGGGCCAAGGTCATGTGCGAAGGTCCTTTGATCAACTCGGCGGACCTGGGCTTGAACGACTTCCATCCGAGCTTTGGCAGAGTATTCGACCATCCTATGACCCTGGAAGAAGCCAAAGACCAAACCGAAAAGGAAATTATCCAGCTTACGCTGCAAGCCACGGAAAACAATATTTCTCGTGCGGCGCGGCAATTGGCGGTGTCGCGCATGACACTCTATCGTTTGATGTACAAACATCAGATCAGAAGCCATTGGGTCGGGGAAAATTTGGGAATCGCGGTCCAGGAATGAGCGTCCCACGATCCGCTTCATAGTGCAGCCCATATCGATTGGCCGATCGGATTCGGCCGATTCTATATCTCATCCAATTTGAGCCGGATCAGAGCGACGCCTCCACCAAGGGGCGTCGCGAAATCGATCGTAGCGTGCCCGAAACGCGCACTTGCGAACCGCCCATGAGAGTTGACGCGATGTTCAAGGTTGAGATCACTTGCATGACGCGGCAAGTTCAACATATCTCGACCACTCGCCAGATTTGACGGGATAAATGGGGGCTAATCCCCCACCGGTGAAATGCTGAACTCAAGAAGGTCGGTTTCTTGCCGTAGCCTATCGGCAAGCCGGCTGAAATGGACTAGATCGTAAGTGCGGATGACCATGCAGTACTCGAAGGCTTTGCCGCTGTCGACAAGACGGTAGCTCATGCCCGCGATGCGCGCCTTGTATTGAACGATCAACGCACAGACGGACGATTCATCGGGCGCCGAATCCCTCGAATACCGCAGCCTCAGCTGGGCGTATTGTTGGCTCGGTATCCAGTACTCGATCAATCGGAACAGAGCCAGAGTACCCAAGACCGCACCCGTAACCAGAATCGCGGGGTAATAGAAGCCTATGCCGTAAAGAATGCCGAGGGCGGCAGTCATCCAGATGGATGCGGCCGTGGTCAGGCCGCGGATGGTGAGCCTTTCCTTGAAGATCACCCCGGCCCCCAGAAAGCCGATGCCCGTCATGATGCCTTGGGCCATGCGCGTCGGATCGGTCTGAATCGTGTCCAGCGGAACACCCTTCAACCACAGCCTCTGGTAGCCGGTCAGCAACATCAGTAGCGCTGAAGCCAGACAGACCAGAGCATGCGTGCGAAATCCGGCCGGACGACCGTGAAAGGTACGTTCGAGTCCGATAAGGGCGCCGGCCGTCCATGCGCTCCCTAAACGGATCGCGATTTCGAGGTATTCGTCGCTCATAACGTCCTCCCTAGCGCAGCAATGCCGTTAAGTTAAGCCGTCATGCCGGCATCCAGGACACAAGGATGTGATTCAGCCCAATGCCCTCCGTGGCTTCTAGCCTGGATATTTCATGAAAGGAGGGGTGGCGGAATCGAAAAGCCCTTAAAATTCAACTGCTGACATCGAATTTGTGAGGAGATTCCGCCGTGACACATTGTACCGGACAAATCGAGCTGTTTGCGCCCGTGGCACGCCGCCGCATCGATGTGGCCTTCGACGGGGGCGCTGTGACCAGCGATGCCGGAGTGCTGCTGTTGCGGCAGGTCGATCGCAAGCTGGGTTTGCTGGACAGCGTGGCCCAACGCTTGAAGGACCCGCGTGATCCCAGCCGGTGTGCCCACGCCGTGCTCCACCTGCTGCGACAGCGGGTTTATGGCCTGTGCCAAGGCTATGAAGACCTCAACGATCACGACACCTGGCGCCATGACCTGGCGTTGCAGACGGCCTGTGAACGGCTGTCGCCCGGTGCCTCCAGCCCCACCTTGTGCCGCTTGGAAAACCGGATGGATCGGGCGGCGGCCCTGGCGATCCATGAGGTGTTTGTCGAGCAGTTCATCGCTTCATTTCCGACGCCGCCGGATCAGCTCATCCTGGATTTCGACGCGACCGATGATCCGGTCCATGGGCATCAGGAAGGCCGGTTCTTCCATGGCTACTATGACCACTATTGCTTCCTGCCGCTTTACGTCTTTTGCGGCGATCAGTTGTTGGTCAGCTATCTCAGGCCCTCGAAGATCGACGCGGCCAAGCACGCCGGGGCGATCCTGAAAGCTCTGGTGCAACGGCTGCGTGCCGTCTGGCCCGAGGTGAAAATCATCTTCCGGGCCGATTCGGGCTTCTGCCGACGGCGGATTCTGGCCTGGTGCGAACGCCACGGCGTCGGTTATCTCGTGGGCCTGGCCAAGAACAACCGCCTTTTGAAGCTTGCGGCGCCTTGGCGCCAGGCAGCGCAAACCCAATTTGCCGCCACCTCGGAAAAACAGCGGGTCTTCGGTGAGTTTGCCTATACCGCCGGCACCTGGAAACACCCCCGCCAGGTGATCCTCAAAGCCGAGCATGGACCCCAAGGCGAAAATCCAAGGTTCCGGGTCACCAACCTGGCGGGCGACTCCCAAGCGCTGTACGAAGACGTCTATTGTGCGCGGGGCGACATGGAAAACCGGATCAAGGAACAGCAACTCGGCTTGTTCGCGGACCGCACCAGTTGTCACGTCTGGTGGGCCAACCAATTCCGGCTGCTGCTCGCCTCGCTCGGCTACCTCTTGTTGGAAGCCCTTCGTCGCCTCGGCCTCGCCGGTACCGAACTCGCTCGGGCGCAGTGTTCCACTCTCAGGGGCAAGCTCCTCAAAATCGGTGGCGTGATCCTTCGAAATACCCGTCGCATTCGCTTCCTGTTGCCGAATGCTTACCCCTGGCAGGCGCTGTTCTGGCACATCGCCGAGCGCTTTGCCCCCGGCTGAGCCGGGCCGAGTGGGTTCCCCGGCACGTTGATTCTCTGGGGGTAAGGGGGACGTTTGCCTGAAATTCAGACTTTCACCCCAAACGAGCACTCAACACGCCTTTTTCTGGTCCCGAACCCAGAACGCGACCGGCCTCCTACCTTCACTGAGGTCCTGATGAAATATTCAGGCTAGATTCCGACGAAGAATGACGAAGCAGGACCTGACTTAACGGCATTGCCCGGTGCAGGCCGGATTATTCGGGAATCAGCGTCAAATGATGTTTGGCCGCACCCGGCAGGAAAGGCAAAGCAACGCCTTTGAGCCAGGCTTGCTGCTGGTCGCGGTAATGCACCGAGAACGGGTGCCCGGATTGGCCGCCCGGCATATGGAGAATGCCGTCCTCGGGATGATTCGGCGACACCGCCATGCGCTCGCTGGCGCCGTGGCCGTCAAACAGCACTCGCACGCAGAAGCTGCCGCAGCCGCTCGCGGGCTCCTCGGGCATATCCAGAACCCAGCCGGCGAGTGTGAACGTCTGGCTGAACGGATGGCTCAAATGGACCCGGTTGATCTCACCCCATGCCAAATTCTCCAATCGGTCGACGCCGTTCCGCTGCTTGGCCTCTTCGGCACTGCGGCGGAGCGTCTCGATCAAAAAACTGCGCCAATCGGCATATTGCCGATCCGGCTGCGTTTCCGGAACCTGTTCCGTGAGCAGCGTACGAAGCGGCGTTTCCTGCTCGCGCCAGGCATAGGCGAAATTCGGATCGGCCGCCGCGCACCGACTCACCAGAGGAGCGAACACGGCTTTTGCGAGATTTCGCCGCCACTCGACCAATAGCCCTATACCGATGCTATCGGCATCGAGCCGGCCGTTCCAGCGTTCGATCGAGCGCTTCGCCTCCGCCAGAATTGCGTCTTCTGGCTCACCGTTCAGCACGGACAAGGCCAGGCGGCGATAGAACTCGTAAAACTCGCTGACCGTATCGAGCTGCAAGGCCAGCATATCCTGTTCCGAAACCCGAGGCATCCCCTTAAGCGTCTCGGCGATTCGGTAGGCGCGGTAGCTGTAGGAGAAATTGTGGCCGATCACGTAAGGATATTCCTTGCCCAAAGTACGATTGTTGGCGGTTGCGAGAAACCCTTCGGCGGGATCGACGACCCGCGGCAGTTCTTCGGGCGGAATGAATCCGTCCCAGCGGGCGCTACCGTTTGCCCAGGAAACGCTGACGCTCCCGTCGAAGCCCACCCGCCTCGGGAAAAAGCCCATGTAAGTCCAGGCGATGTGCCCCGCATCGTCCGCCAGAACGACATTCTGGGGCGGCGCGCCGGCGCGGTTCACGACTGCCATGGCCTCATTCAGGGTTTTGACGCGGTCCATCCCCAGTAATCCCAAATTCACGGCTCGCGGGTCCAGCGCAGTCCAACGGACCGCCACAGGCTGGCCGAGCAGCGGCTCCGGTGCGAGCGGCCCCCAAACCGTGCTCTTCAGCTCGAGGGGCTCGGCACTGCCATCCTTAACGACTATGGTCTCGGTCCGGGTCTCGAACCGACGCCAGCCTTCCGGCGTCCGGTATCGGCCGGGATCGGCGGGATCCAGTTCGACCCGCACCAAATCCAGCAAATCGGCGTCTACATTGGTAAATCCCCAAACCACATGACGGTTGCTGCCGACTACGACCAGCGGCACTCCCGGCAGAGTGACACCCGACAAATCCACATCTCCGTAGAACAGCCGGGCACGATACCAAATATTCGGCACCGAAAGTCCCAAGTGCATGTCGTTGGCCACAATGGCGCGCCCATCCTTGGTTTTAGTTCCGCCCACCGCCCAGTTGTTCGAACCGATGCTGGGCGCTTCCGGCTCGATGACGCTGCCGAGCTTCTGGTCTCCGACCTCCTCGATCAAGCTCGCGATCGATTTCACCGGAACCGGGCGCGCCGGCCGGTGCGAATCGCCACCGCCCAAGAGAACGGTAACGTAGGGATCGGTGTCGGGAGTCAGGAAAGCGGTCACCTCGGCAGGAAGGAGACGATCCATCAGCGTAAGGGTTCGCTCGTCCTTGTCATGTCCGTTCAACGTTTGAAACATGCCCAGCGCGACCAGCATGCTGTCCTCCAGCCGCCAGGCATCGGGATGATAAGCCAGGACGCGGAACTCGAACGGCAAGGCCTTAGCCCGGGAGATGAACGCATTCACGCCATCCGTGTAGGCTTGCAAAACCTTGCGTTGATCCGCCGGCATCCGGTTCACAGCATCCTCGGCCGCGCGCTGAAACTGGTAAGCTCTTTGCCGTTTATCGAGGAGCAACGCTTTCGCGCCGAAAACTTCCGCCAATCGTCCGGCCGTCTTGCGCCTCATCAGATCCATTTGGAAAAGCCGGTCGCGCGCATGGAGATACCCCAGCACGCGGAATGCATCCTCCTGCGTTTCCGCCCGCACCGAAGGAATTCCGAACTCATCCGCTTCCACCTCGGCCTTTTCGGAGAGTCCTGGCAACCCCGCCTCGCCGTCCATGACCGGCAGCGACTGGGCAATCCTGTCAATCTGATAAGCGGCGGGCGCAATGACGAACAGCAACGCGAAACCGAACAAATATAAGAACCGTTTAGCATTCATGAGCGATTATCGTGACTTCTGTTATGGATCACCGGTAAAAAGCGAGGGCAATTGAATTCGGGTATACTGCCCCGATTTTCGAAGAGCGAGCAATACCATGAGACCGAGCGGACGCCAGCCGGATGAACTGCGAGAGATCGCATTGACCTGCAATTATACGAAACACGCGGAAGGCTCGGTGCTCGTCGAATTCGGCGATACCCGCGTGATCTGCACGGCCAGCATCGAAGAAAAAGTACCGCCTTTCCTCAAAGGTAAGGGCAGCGGGTGGATTACAGCGGAATACGGCATGTTGCCGCGCTCCACGCATGAGCGGATGGGAAGGGAGGCAGCCAGAGGCAAACAGGGCGGCCGCACCATGGAAATCCAGCGGCTCATCGGACGTTCCCTGCGGGCGGCGCTGAACCTGGAAGCCCTTGGCGAGCGGACCATCACCATCGACTGTGACGTGATCCAAGCGGACGGCGGTACCCGAACGGCCTCGATTACCGGGGGCTATGTGGCCTTGTCCCTGGCCGTAGGCAATCTGATGAAGCAAAGAAAGCTCCGGATCAATCCTATCCACGGCCAAATCGCTTCGGTGTCGGTCGGCATCTACAAGGGCGTGCCGGTGCTGGACTTGGACTACCGCGAGGACTGCGAGGCAGAGACCGACATGAACGTGGTCATGAACGAGGCCGGCGCCTATGTGGAGGTTCAAGGCACGGCGGAAGGTCATGCCTTCCGACGCGATGAACTCAACACCATGCTCGATTTGGCCGGCAAAGGAATCGCAGAATTATTGGCTCATCAGCGAGCCGCGCTCGAAAATTGCAAAGCCGGCTGAAGCCGGCTTTGCCTCAGACCATCCCGGAACGCCTTATAGCGGACGTCCAGCGGCCATGGCCGCCGGCACCTCCACCAGCTTGCCCGATCTTACGTCGTAGATGAAACCGTAGATCGGAATGTTCTTCGGCACCAGGGTGTGATTACGGATGCGTCTCACGTCCTCGGCAA